>CAMCYE010000134.1 GCA_945883805.1 Victivallis vadensis
TTTTCAGCTTTGACATGCGTTTTCTCGCAGGCGCTGACGGTTCACATATATGCGATTATCGGAGTTCCGGTTTCTACGACACAGGCGATAATAGGTGCGATACTGGGGATAGGGATAATCAAAGGCGGACAGACGATAAACTTCAGGAAACTGACGGAGGTGAGCATCGGCTGGCTCGCAACCCCGTTTATTGCGGCGCTTCTGGCGTCACTGTTTTATTTCATCGCCAATTTGCACTATATGCCAGATTGAAAAATTGCTGTTTCATGATATATTGCGAGCATGCAAAAAAAAGATACTTTTAAAGGGAAACTGACTGAACATGAGGACGATAATTTTGTTCCGGGATCAGCCGCTAGCAGAATCGGACTTTTATGGCCACTCACGGAAGAAATTTCTTCATTAAGCCCAAATCACAATGCTAAACAAAGATTACAAAGACATATTACTAACCTTAAACGAAGAAAAGGCTAGGTATATTCTTGTCGGCGCATACGCACTTGCCGCACATGGTTATCCACGTGCGACCATGGATATAGACATCTGGGTGAAACCATCTCTTGAAAATTCAGAGGCTGTTTTGAAAGCCATCAGGCGCTTTGGCGCCCCTCTTGTAAACCTAACACAAAAAGACCTCTTGCAGGATGACACTGTTTTTCAGATTGGTGTCGCCCCAAGAAGAATAGATATAATCACAGGTGCATCTGGACTTCATTTTGAAGATGCCGAAAAAAATGCAGTTAAGGTAAAAATAGACGGTATTGAAATTAAGATTTTGTCTCTCCAAGATCTCATAATAAACAAATTGGCGGCAGGAAGACCAAAAGACATTGTCGATGCCGATATGCTGAAATCAATTACAAGAAATGCGGAAAAATCCGCACGGACAATTTAATTCCGGAATCCTTCCTGTCTCGCACCATATGCCAATTTTCAGGTTCCATTTATTTCGCCTTTCCCTGAAGCGGTTGCCCATTCTCCCTTTTTTTCAAGACATAATAGTACGAGTCGTACATGAGGTACCATTCTCCGGGTATGTAGCCTAGGGTGTCGAGCTTGTCGATGGCGTCGAAGACAATGACAACCTTGTAATTCTCCCTGAAATATGTGGAGTTCGGCAAAAGCTTGAAGTAGTAATCCTCGGTGCGGGCGACCACCCATTCAGGTTTCAGCCTTTCAATGACGGACGCGTAATTCAGCTTATCCTCTTTGACAAGCTTCACCACCTCGGGAGTGACAAGGCCGGGGAAATCAAGCATTTTTCTTTCGCTGAAATATCCGATATAGCCCAGGGCCTCGACATAGATCCTGTCGGTTTTGGCGGTATTGTTTTTCAGCCATTCGCCTATCGGCCTCCGTGTACCGGTTTCAATGTATTTCTGCTGCAGCATCATCTGGTATGACGTCAGCAGGAGATTTACAAGCATGAGGATGAAGACGCCGAAAAGGCAGAGCACCGGAAGCGCGACACGGTTCTCTTCTTTTTTCATGTGTTTTGAAAGGGTGTAAATCCCCCTGACGACGACTATTATGCCAAGCATTGCCGCAGGTGGAAAATACCACGGGAACGGAAACGGCATATATGCGAAATAGATTGAAATCAGGAAAAAGATAAAAGACGCGGCCTTGCCGATCCTGTCCTGGGCCGAATAGGGCACGATCCAGTATATGAATGCAAAAATACCGACGATGCTGGAGAATACGTAGACCAGCGGATTCCAGCCGTCGAATTGCGGATATACCGGGGCGTAAATCCATGATGTCGTATGGGGCAGGCGCGCAATCATGTGTTTAACCGCCCCAAAAAGCCCTGCGGAAGCGGTCAGACCCTCCTTGGCAATGACAGTGTTCGGTACTGGCGAACCGTAGTAGTGCCATGCCCATAAGAACCATGGCAGGTAGATAATTGCGGTTATGGCGGAAGACTTCAGGATTGAGACGATAAAAGTTTTCCGGCGTTCGAAGCCGAACATGAAAAATGCCACGGCAAGGGCCGCTATGTAGATGCAGGAATCCGGTCTGGTCCACATCATGCCGCCCCATGCAATTCCGTTCTGCAACCAGTTTATTTTCTCCCTGCTCATCAGGTAGAATGACCAAGACAGGAAGAAAAGCATGAGAGCAGTCTCCATTCCGTTCACCGAAAACATCACGGACTTCGCCTCTGCAATGAACAGGAGTCCCGCGAACACCGCAGGAGTCAGCTTATGTATGGTGTTGTCCTTCAGGAAGACGGAGAGGACAAAAACACCTGCAGCGGCAAATGCCGGAATGCAGAAGAGAATCCTGAAAAGCCAGATCGCTTTCTCAAAGGAGTCGGCACCGGTCACCAGGTAGCAGAAAGCTGGCAGAAGGGTTCCGGCCGGGGAGGTGAACCCGTGGACCTTTTCCCCTTTCTCATATACGAGCCCGTTTCCTTCGCAGAGATTTTTGCTGTACTTGAAGGTTATGAAGAAGTCCTCCCACATATGTCCGGTATAAAGGCTGTACGCGAGGGGGACGGCGACGAAAAGGCAGGAGAACAGTATCAATATTCTCAGTTTTGTGAATCCCTTGATCCCGTGTACTGTTATTTTTGTTTTCAGCATTTTTCACTGCAGTCCATTAAGATGACAGCGCCGGCAATCGCCGCAGTTTCAACTCTCATAATCCATCTCCCAATGTTAAACGGTATAAATCCCGATGCCTTCATGCATTCCTCTTCGGCAGGACTGAATCCACCCTCCGGCCCGACAATCCACGCCGCATCCGATGTCCATGTTTTTTTCTGGCCGGATTCCGGTTTTCCCACGGAACCGTAAAGGGCGGGGATTTTCCGTCCTTTGATTTTTTCAACCATGCCGGAGAATGAAATGACTTCGCCGAGTCTGGGTATAAACGGGTTTTTCGACTGTTTGCAGCCCTCGGAAAGATGGACGTTCCACCTTTCCGGAACAGCTCCTTCGTCCGGACGCACCACCGAATGCTCCGCAATTACAAATGTTATGCTCCATACGCCGGTTTCACAGCACTGCGTGAGAAGCTGATCCATTTTATTATGTTTCGGAGGGGAAATGAAAAGATGAATTTTAAGTTCAGGTTCCGCCAGTGTTTTCTTTTCGATAACGAAAAGTCTCTTCCCGTCTTCCACCCTGGCGGTCGCAACCGTTCCCCTGCCATCAATCAGCATTACAAGATCGCCAGTCCTGCCGCGGAGGGTTTTGAACAGGTGTTGCGACTCCCTTTCCGGAAGGGAGACTTGTGTTCCGGCTTCAGTAATATTATCACAGACAAAACATCGCATAAAAATAATTCCGATATGGATAAGCGGATAACATTATAACGTTATGAATGGAATTCAAATCTGTGTTAAATTTTCAGTAGTGCGGAGTTTACGTCCGGCATATTATGGTATATACTGTTGGCGGTAAGCCGGAAAATCAGTTATATTGAACTCAAACCCAATCGTTCTGCGGGATGACAGTGAAAACAGGAGGGATTATGGAAAATCTGAAGGTAGGCGACCAGGCACCCGAGTTTGAACTTCCGGACCAGGACGGGAAAACCGTAAGACTGTCGGATTTCAGGGGCAGGAAACTTCTCCTGTACTTCTATCCTAAGGCGAATACTCCGGGATGCACCCTCCAGTCATGTTCGGTAAGCAGGGCGCGCGAAGACCTGTCATCGCTGGGAGTGGCTGTTTTAGGCATGAGTCCAGATAAACCGGCGAGCCAGAAAATCTTCGACAGCCTTTTCGGTTTGGGGTTCCCCCTTCTCTGCGACACCGGGCATAAAACGGCGGAGGCCTATGCTGTCTGGGGTGAAAAGTCTTTCATGGGCAAAAAGTTCACCGGAATAATCCGTTCGTCTTTTTTAATAGATGAGGATGGGAAAATCTTACAGACATGGTATAAGGTAAGTCCAGGTGAAACTGTTCCGAACGCAAAAAGTTTCCTGGAAAAAAAGTAAGACTGGAGTGATTCACATGCTGTTAATACTTATGAGATCAGCTGAAAGTGTTCCGCTTGAAGCGGGACAGCGTGATTCGGAAAGGGCGCTTACGGACTCGGGGTGCGGAGATGTGATCTCTTCGGCCATTTTTATCAATTCACTGGGACTTGATCCCAAGATTGCCCTCTGTAGTCCCTTCAAACGGACAAGGCAGACAGCCGATATCCTTTCCGAGCATCTGACAAATCATGCACCGGTTGTGATAGCTCCTTCGATAATGCCGGGGTCGGGTGTTGAGGAGCTCATGCGGGCGGTCATATCAAATTCAGATGCGTCAGGCGATGAATGGGTTCTCGCGGTGGGACACCAGCCCGATATCGGAATGACTTTGAGTGAACTTCTGGAACCTGCGGGACAATATACGATTCCTGTTGATTCCGGCTCCATTTTTGGAATAATTGTCCAGAATATCAGCGGTAAGCTGAGAGGACAGCTCATGTTTCAATTTTCTCCGACTGCAATGAGGGCCTGAAAATACCTGTTTTTTTCAGGTTGGGCGGATGCCTCGATTAGAAAGGCTGAATATCCAATATCCAAACCGCCACGGCGGAAATATCCAATCGATGAAGTGAAGGTGAGGGGAAGTTCTAAAGTTCGTGAGTCCGGAAATTAGACTGCAGAATTTAGAAAGTAGAAAACGAACCTGTTCAGGAATGCGAATAGATGAAGGTTCTTTCGCCCATGTCCTGTGGCAGGTTGAAGTTCTCCGTGCAATCCCATTTGAAACCGGATATTTTTGAAAAATTGCGGATTTCGCAGAGTTCGGTCTCTGTTTGACGCGGAGTCTTGTAAAAAACATACTTTCCATTTTTCTTCAGCATCGGCCTGGTTTCACAGAATATTTCCCAGCAACTGGAAACTGCTCTGGCTGTGATTATCTCAAAACTGTTCCTCCATTCCTGTTTCGCTGAAACTTCGCGTGCCCGTGCCGTGGCAACTGCCATGTTTTTCAATTTCAGCACACCTGTCGCCCGACGCATGAAATCTGTTTTCTTATGTGAAGATTCGATTGCCGTAAGCTTCAGGGACGGAAAGGCGGCTGCAAGCACAATTGACGGGAATCCGGCACCTGCCCCTATATCGGCTATCTTGAGTGGGGCTTTTTTTATTTCCGGGAAAAATTTGACAATATACAGGCTGTCAATCACATGTTTTATCCAGAATTCGTCGGGGCCTGTCAACCGTGTAAGGTTGTATTTCTCGTTTTCCTCGGTGAGGAACAGTCTGAAATTTTCCATGGTTGCCAGAAATGAAGGCATGTCCGGAATGTTGAATGAGTTTAGCGTCGCCTCGAGTTCTGCTGAGAGTTTCATATTTGTTTCCATAACTTTTTGCTTTTTGGTTGGGCGTTCAAGTCGTTAAAGTCGTTCAAGTCGTTAAAGTCGTTAAAGTCGTTCACCGATTTCAACGTGTAACGATTTCAACGTGTAACGATTTCAACGTGCATTCTTTGCAGTCACTGGTTGCTATTTTGACAGATGGATGAACCCGTATGTTATGAACGCCAAGGAATAAAGGAGGAGGATTCCCGACATGGAGTATTTCCATGCATGTGATTTTGAAACATGTCTTATCATGTCACGGAGCAGGTGCGGTTTTCCGCACAGGAAAATACCGTATGTCCCCATGATGAAGCAGAGCAGTGAGAAAAATGGCTTGCATGGTGTTTTGAATGTGAATGATTCATGCAGGAAGTAATGGGCCAGGAGGATCAGCATTCCGCCGAAGGCTCGGGCGAAAAGAAAATCCAGGAAGAGATAGGCGATCCATGTGCATAGCGCTGCTGCGGGGATGAGATAGACATGCATTGGAGGAGAGAGCAGGGGTTTGGAATGGAATACGCACCAGAAAAAACCGGCACCCGCCAGAATGACTCCCAGAAGCCTGTTCCTGGGAAGTTTCTCCCTTTCCGAAATATTGTTTTCGCAGGTCTTGAATGTCCATGCAAATGAAACGAGGAAAAAGATTCCTGTCAGAATCATGCTTAATGCGAATATTTTGTCAGCGTCGGGCATCTTGTTTCCCCTTGTCCTTGATCCATGGTTTTTCAGATAAATAATTACATTATTTAGCGGAAAGACCATCAATCTAACATTTTATTGTGATTATGAAAGGCTTATATATGATTTTCAACTGGAAAAACTGCGTTTTGAAATATAGATTTAAGGCGATTGCATTGGAAATTGTATTTTAGACAGGATAACGGGATAAATTGTATTTGAATACTGAATTGCAATCAGAGAGCACGTCAGCAGAGTGACGTGGCTCCAATAAATCCAAGCTGTAGCCGCGCCACTCTGCTGACGCGTTCTTTTCCAGATGAATGCAGCCATCCTTGGAATCCTGTAAATCCTGTCAAAATATCTTAAACCCCGGCGGAGCCGGTTATTTTAACTTTATAAATCCGGAATTGCAACAATGCTTAAACTCGGTGTGAATGTAGATCATGTGGCTACTTTAAAACAGGCTAGGAATACCGTATTCCCGGACCCTGTCGAAGCCGCACTCATATGCCAGAAGGCGGGCGCGTACGGAATCACCGCCCATCTGCGTGAAGACAGGAGACATATCCAGGATGACGACATGCGAAGGCTTGCCAAGACGGTCAAAAGACTGAACATGGAAATGGCCGTTACTGACGAGATGCTTAAAATAGCTGTTAAACTCAGACCCATCAACTGCTGTCTTGTTCCCGAAAAAAGACAGGAACTCACCACTGAGGGCGGACTGGATGTGGTTGGCGGGTTTAAGAGTGTCGCATTGGCGGTTGGGAAACTCCAGCGGGCGGGAATTATCGTAAGCCTGTTTGTTGATCCTGACAATGAGCAGATTGAAGCAGCCCGCAAGTCCGGTGCGGAATTCATTGAGCTTCATACCGGAACGTTTGCGGACAGCCGTGGCAGTGCCGTGAACCGGGAACTCAAGAGACTCCGTGAAGCTGCGGAATTCGCAGATGAAATCGGACTTAGGGTGAATGCAGGGCACGGGATAAATTATAAGAATATAGAGGGAATACTCACGATCCCATTCCTCTGTGAACTGAATATCGGACACAGTATAGTTTCAAGGGCCGTCCTGACCGGCATGAAAGAGGCTGTTTCTGAAATGCTGAAGCTGATGAGAC
>CAMCYE010000135.1 GCA_945883805.1 Victivallis vadensis
AATTATAGTATTTCAATTCATGCTGAAATTCAAACAAACGAGAGGTTAATTTTGAAAACATTCCTTTTGGCCGGCGCGCTGGCTCTTTCCATGCTATTATCGGCGGTTTTCACATCGGAATGCCCTGCGGCGGACACTGGGGCACGCGCCGATGCAACAGTTATGCAGACAGTTTCCGCCGACACCTCGATCCCTAAACCGTCCACGCTCGGCGAAATGCTCGGCAAGGGCGGACCGCTGATGCCCGTCCTCTACGCACTTTCCTTTATAGCACTGTGCCTGGCTTTCTATTATATGTTCTCCCTCCGCATGGAACTCGTAGTGCCGGAATCACTCGCCTCCCAGATTGAAGAGGCTGTGGGAAAGAAAGATGTCCGCCTAGTTGAAGAAATATGCGCAAAAAACGACGCCCCCCTGTCAAAGGTGGTCCACGCCGGGGTCGAAGTGATACTTAAACCTCACGCCAACTATACGATAATGAAGGATGCGATGGAGGATGAAGGTGCAAGACAGGGCAATATCCTGTGGCACAGGATACAGTATCTGCAGGATGTCGCCGTAGTGTCGCCGATGGTGGGCCTTCTCGGGACAGTGTTCGGGATGATTGTCTCCTTCGGCGCATTGAACACGGAAAACATGTCCCCGAAACCCACAGTCATAGCAAACGGCGTCGCCATGGCGCTCATAACAACCGCCGCCGGGCTTGTCATAGCGATTCCCGCAATGCTCGCTTACGCATATTTCAGGGGTCGCGTGAACAGGCTTATCTCAGAGCTCGAATCAAAAAGCGGCAAAATCTCAAGAAACCTCTCGGAATTCATCAAACCATCATGAACTTCAGAAAAACCATAAGGGAAGACAACATCGGATTCCAGATAGCCCCGATGATCGACATTGTCTTCCTCATCCTCATATTCTTCATTTCCGCATCGATTTATGCGCAGTGGGAATCCAAGATAGGGATAAAAGTGCCCACGGCGAAATCCGGCGAGCATCCGCCACGCTATCCGGGAGAAGTCATAATCAATATCGCCGCCGACGGAAAAATCTTCCTGAACTCCGTGGAATACTCATTCCTGCGCCTGACCTCCACGCTCCCGGAACTTGCGAAAATGTACCCCGACCAGCCTGTCACGATAAGGGCCGACAGGGATACGCGCTACGAAAATGTGATCATGATCCTCGACCTGTGCCGGAGGATGGACATCGGAAACATATCATTTGCCACAATGCCAGAAAAAAAGTAACACAGACATTCCTGTCTGTGTAATTTTGACACCACAGACAGGAATGTCCGTGCTACTTTTAAGACATTTTTTTTGAGATTAGCTTTATAAGCAGCCCGAATTATCGAAAGCTGAAACAATAAAACCGAAAATCCAAATGTTTGAAATTTTAAAATTTCGAATTTCGAATTTGTTTCCCGCTTCACCTTTTGGGTTACGCCGGACAATTCGGGCTTCGTGCTTCGAATTTCGAATTTCACATGCGTTTATTTATTTCTCCCTCCTGCTCGCATCAACACAGCCTCTCATTTCTGCGGAAATCGCAAACGACCGGAAAAACGTGACAATTGACGAACGGCTGAGGCTTGCCGACGGACTTTCCAAAAGGGGTCACTACGCCCTCGCCATAGACGAATACATGAAAATACTGGAACAGTTTCCAAACGACCCCCTGACGGCAGACGCGCTGGCGCAGATAGCAGACGCATATTCCACCTCCGGGAATCTCGACAAGGCGCTCGAAAAATACAAACTCTTCCTCTTGAAATTCCCCCGCATTAAAACAACAGACGCCGTAAAAGTCAACTACGCCGCAGTCCTGCTCAAAATAGGCGGGAAGGAAAATGAAACAGAGGCCCTATCAATTTTAACGGAAATGAAGAAATCAAATGAATGCACTGCAATGGTCCATGATGCGGCCACATACAATCTTGCGAAATATCATGGCGATTCCGGCGATTCCATGAAAGCAAAAGCGGAGTTCATGGAACTGTCATCCAGGAAGATCAGTTCCGGGGATGACATCTATGCGGCTTTCGCAAAAATAGAACTTGCATCGATCCTTGACAGTGAAGGTAAAACAGCAGAGGCCGCCAGTCTTTTGAAATCCCTCATTGACAGCAAAGACACGCCGCCGGAAATACTTTGTCCCGCGCTGAACTATCTTGCCGCAATGCACTTCAGGGAAAAAGAATATCTGGCCGCCGCCGAAACCTACGAACAGCTTTGGCTCCTGTTTCCCGATTCGGCCGCCGGGAAAGAGGCATATTATAAAAAATACGAATGTCTCTTCCATGCAAAAGAATATTTGACCCTTGCCAGGGGAATTGACAGGGTGCTGGAAAAATCGGACAGGACGGTTGATTCCACCACCGAAATACTCGTCTACCTGAAGGGCTCGGCCCAGATGGAACTTGCCTCATACAAGGATGCCGCCCATACGTTTTCAAAAATAATAAACTCGCCTTCAACTTCCACTGAATATATATCGAAATCCTCCCTGCAGACAATAAAATGCCTCTTATTGCAAGACAGGATACCGGAAGCCGTGAAGGAGGCCGGGGAACTGTTAAAACGGGACAAAATGCTTTCTCTGTCAAAAGTGACCGCCACGGAAATGATATGTTCGGCACTGAAAAAGCCTTTTGAAAAAATAGCGTTCATGAAAGAGACCATTGGGACGGCACATGATGTGAAAGAAAGGAACACCCTGAGGCTTGCCCTCGCCAGACTGTACGTCGGCCTTTCCCAACCGGACAACGCGCTGTCGCTATACCGCGACATTTTAAGCGACTGTGAAAATGAGTTTAAGCCATCCTGCTATTTCGGCATTGCAAAGATATCCGAAACTGCAGGCAATGAAAACGAGGCAATCGAATGCTACAGGAAAGTAACCGCGGAGTTTCCGGAATCACCACTATATCCGGAAGCCCTTCTGAAATGCGCAATCCTCATGCTTTATGAAAAGTCCAACTACGGAGAATCCAGGGAAATCCTTTTGAAATTGATAAAGGATTACAGCGGGAACAGGGATATATGCGGAAATGCGCTTTTTTATATCGCCTATATGGATTTTTCAAAAGGCAGTTTCCTGGACGCCTTCGAAACATTCAAAAAAATATCCGAGGACGGCAAATACGACAGTGGGCTCAGATTCCTTTCAAAACAATATCTCCTCTGGTCCTTCCTTTCGGCAAACATGATGGCGGACACTGACAGATTATTCTTGGAAATCTCCTCCTCACCGGAAAACCTTGCCTCCGTCAATCCCGAGCTGCTGCTGCTGCTCGGAAAGAAATACGATGAAAAAGAGAGACCTGAATATTCGCTCAAATGCTATCAGGCCCTCGCAAAAAACAATAATCCGGATTACAGGATCAGGGCGCTGACGAATCTGGGGCTGATGATGGAAAAGAAGGGGGACAACGACAAGGCCCTGGCCTTCTACAGGGACGGGGAGAAGATAAAAACCGAGAACACGGAAGCCTATTCCGAGCTCCTCTCCCGTCTCGGCACAGCCCTCATCAGGAAAGGCAACAGGAACGAGGCCGTCCTCGTCTTCGAAAAATGCATTGGACTGTCCGGAGGCGATTCGGCCTCAGACCGTTCACGGCTTGGTCTCGCGAAAATACTCTCCGACTCCGAAGAGGACCTGACCAGGGCAAACCGTTACGCGATGTCGGTTTTCATTCTTTCCAAAGACCCCTCTCTTTCGGAAGAGGCAATAATACTCAGCATTGAAATCTCACTGAAACAGAATAAAAAAGATGAAGCCAGGGCCACATTTGAAGAGTTGAAAAAACGCTTTCCGAAATCACTGAAGAAAGACAAAGTCAAAAACCTGCAGACGCTGCTGAAGTGAAGGAATAACCTGGGGAAGTTTTAAGTTTTAAGTTTTAAGTTTTAGGTTAAGAACAGCATTTGGACTTAACCGGAGGAGCCGGGGTTTAAGATTTTATTGACAGGATAACAGGATTTAAAGGGAATGACACGACTAATCAATTATCAAGACAGCCTAAAGGCTGGACTCCAAATTTTGGAGTTCACACTTTAGTGTGTCTTTTCTTGACTAAGTGACATTGGGATTTCAAGGATATTTCAACCTAGTAAATCCTGTTATCCTGTCTAAAACACAATTTCCCATACGACCCAGTTACAGAAAAATCCCTTTCTTAAAACTTAAAACCTAAAACCTAAAACTTACTCATCCAATCAACCTTAACGGATTCTCATATCCGACTTTAATCAGTTCCTTATCTGAAAGCAGGTTGAGTCCCTTCAGATAGTTCATGCATTTTGTCATACTGAAGGAAGACCCTGAGAGACAGCCAAGTGCGGGATTGTGCAATCTTCCATTCTTTTCAAGAACGACATCCCCTCCAAGGTTGCTATATTTTCCAGGTTTTAGTCCGGCAATGGGAGCCGCATCGCTTACGACAATGCAGTTGTCCGCCCCTTTCGCCCTGATTATTGTCTTGATAACCGAGTAGGGGAGATGGTGTCCGTCTGTTATAATCATCGGGACAAGCGCATCTTCGGCAATTCCATCCCAAATCGTGTTAGGGTGCCTCGGAAGAAGATTAGGCAGTCCGTTTCCGAGATGAGTCAGGGCTTTTGCGCCTGCGGCTGCGGCTTTCGCAAGATCTGCGGAATTCGCAAGCTGATGACCGAGGGAAACAGTCGTGCCTGATTTTGAGGCATATTTTATAAGCTTGCATACGCCTTCAATTTCAGCGGCGACCGTAAGCATTTTGATTTTTCCGCCGCAGAGACTTGAAAGCTTCTTGAAATAACTTACATCTGGCTTAATCATCCACTTCGGGTTATGCGCCCCGGAGGCGCCTTTTTCCGTGGAAAGAAAAGGGCCTTCAAGATGGAATCCCGGTATTTTTCCGGAAAACTCCTTGTCCCCTATGACTTCGGCCAGCAACGGAAGATTGCGCTCATAGACCTCGTCCGGACTTGTGATGATGGTGGGAAGGAAAATGGCGGTGCCGGACAAAAATATTTCCCTGCACGCCTTTCTGGCATCGTCCTTTGTGAGTGCCATCGAGGAAAAATCAATTCCGATATAACCGTTGACCTGAAGATCAACCCAGCCTTTTGTCTTTCGCATAAATGTTTCCTTTTATATTAGGCGGCCTTGCCGCAACTCTGAATACCAAAAAAGATTTCACCACTAATTTTCACCAGTCTTCGCCAAAGCGCTACGCCCTGGCAGGCTAATCGCCACTAACAGGAATTAAATACAAACCATGCAATGAATGAAGTTTTCATTCCGAAAACTTCATTCATTGCATATTTATTGTTAGTGTATTGTAAGTGCATATTAGTGGTTAAAAATATTTTTCTTGTATTGTTATAAATTTAAATCCTTGAAAAAATCCGCTCTAATATATTCATACTTACGATAAGCACAAGTGAACGCTTTTTTTAATTCCCCCTTGAATAAAATCTTTTATTTGCAATATTCCATGCCCCATACGAATTACGAATTACGAATTACGAGTGATGAACAATCGAACATCGAAGTATCACATTAGTGTAGGTTAGTGGTTAGAGTATTCTTTCGTGTATTTTGTGTGTTTCGCGGTTAAAAGAGGAGTTAATTTTCATGTCTAATCTTTCAGAAAAGATAATTCGTGTCGGCATAGCCGGTCAAGGGCGCAGCGGATACGGCATTCACGCAAACTGGCTGAAAAAGGCCGGAGATCTTTATCAGATAACAGCAGTGGCGGACCAATTGCAGGAACGTAGGAATGACGCTGAAAAGGAGTTTGGCGCAAAGACGTATTCAGACTGGCGGGAACTTGTCAAGGCCGGTGGCTTCGATCTCTTTATCAACGCCCTCCCCTCGCCGCTCCATGTCACGGCTACGATCGAAGCGCTTGAGGCAGGCTGTCATGTTGTCTGCGAAAAGCCGATGGCTGCGAATATCGCAGATTTCGACCTGATGGTTGCCGCCTCAGAAAAAACAGGAAAGATGCTTGCACCGTTTCAAAACAACCGGTTTCAGCCATTCTTCCAGAAAATACTCGAGATTGCCCGCTCCGGCGTGCTCGGAGAAATCATATACGTCAGAAGTTCTTGGGGCAATTATGCCCGCCGCTGGGATTGGCAGACAATCCAATGCAACATGGGCGGGGCGCTTTTCAATACCGGCCCGCACGCCCTGGATCAGGCGCTGATGCTGTTCGGAGATAAAGAAACCCCCTCCGTATTCTGCAAAATGGCCTGCCACAATGAAATGGGGGGAGACGCCGACGACATCTGCGCCGTCACATTGTCCGGAAAAAAATCCCCTCAGGTGGAAGTCCTGATCAGCGGTTATCTGGCGTATCCGCAGGGTGACATGTACAGCATCTCCGGCACAAGAGGCGGTTTGAAAGGCAATCCCAACTCTTTGACCTGGAAATATTATGACAAGGATCAGGCGCCGAAACAGGACTTCTGGAAGACATGGTCCGAGAAGCGGCAATACACAAGCGAAAAACTCCCGTGGATTGAAAACCATTGGGAGATTCCTGCGGAAATCGCACATGGAAACAAGAGCGGATACACCATCCCGTCATACGAGATCGCGGTCAAAACTTTCTATGATAACATAGCATCTGCGATTCGTGACGGATCAGAGCTTCTTATCACAATTCCACAGGTCAGACGCCAAATTGCAGTTATCGAGGAGTGTCACCGGCAGAATCCTTTGCCGCACAAATACAAGGAATGGGTTCCCGGAAAAGGCGGCGTTGAAATCTGAAATAATACCCATTTATGAAAATTTTTCCGTCACGGAAAAATTAACAAGGGACTCATGCGACGCCGGCTTGAAGGGTCAAGACAGGACTTACATTTCATTCCATGGGATAGCTGTGATTCTTTCAGATATTTGCCGTGCCCGCGGAACCCGACATACGATAAATCCCTTTTTGCAGCGTCGCGGATATTCTTATCCGTGGAAATTTCCGCAGCCGCATTTCTGACTCCGGTATCGAAAAAGTGCTAACTTATAGATTTGCCTGTGCGGAAAGGCTTCAGCCAAGCAAATCTAGTTGTTGAT
>CAMCYE010000136.1 GCA_945883805.1 Victivallis vadensis
AGGCTGAAAGCCCCATCGTTAAAATCGATGCAATTCCCATCACCACGAGTTTTGAACGTTTCATTTTCATTCCCTCCTTTTTTATCTTCTTTCGTTGCCTTAGTATAACATCAAATCGATAATAAATCAAGCTGCAGTTTTTCACTTCAAATAAAATCCAAGAGGCAATCTGTTAAAATTAAAATATATAAGGTTTAGAATTCGCTGACGGCGCCGAACCCGACAGGTTTCTCCTTCGATGGTGTTGTCGGCTTTTTAGCTGCCGGTGCCGTTGGCTGCGGCTGCACCTGCGCCTTTGGCTGAACCTGCGGCTCGGCCTGTTTCTGCTCAACTGCTTTCGACTGTGCCGCTTCCGCCTGCTGCTGTTGCTTCAATGCCTCGATATTCGCCTTTTTCTGGACGTCGATCTGTTCTATTCTCTGCTGTTCCGCGAGTCTTCTGCCTTCTTTGACGCGTTTTTTTGCTTCCTCTATCGGAACGGTCACCCACAGCTTCATGAACAGATCGGTCTTATTCGTGGCACCCAGTTTTGCCATTATATCGTTGTAGGCCTTGGTTTCAGCCTGATCAAATGAATTTGTCTCCCTGTCAAACCCCTCATATCCGTGAAGGAACAGGTATTCTTTCAGGTATGCGATTTGGGTGGCGTCACTGGCGTCATTGAATTCCTCGGAAAGTCTTGCGCACATGGGTTCATCGGGTTTTGCACCTTCGATGCATCTCCAGTATGGAACATCATAATATTTCCCCAGGATTTCCATTACGCTCATTTCCACAAGAAGACGTATTGCCGAATGAAGCCCCTGCTGTTTTTTCAGTGTATACTCGAAAGAAAGACCGCATCCCTGGAAATAATAGCCGACGCTCCATCCGAGTTGGGTTTTTCGTATATTCACAGTGTTTGAAGCCTGCTTCCCGGGAATTGCCGCCTGTGTGGCGTAATTGAGTAGATGAAGGTCAAGTCCGAGTCTGGAAACTCCAGATTTGGCCTTGTATCCGGCTCCGCCGTCCTGATCATAGCTTGAACCGAAATCTCCTTTTTTCACCTGCGCCTCGGCTTTCAGCTCCCTCTCTTTTTCTATCATGTCCTTGTCAAATTCGGACAGCCCTCCGTCTATGACGATATCGGGCAGGGTTCTGACAATCTGACCTCCAGTGGTGACTTCGGCGGTGTAATAGACTGGGTCATACGGGATGAGTGTTATCTGCCTTCTTACTTTATTGATTGATGTCTCGACAATTGTCCTTACATCGTCTGGCAGACCTTTTTCGGCAGTCTGGTTTTTTATCGGCTTGCTCTGTATTTTTATCTTCTGCAGGTCGTACGCCTCAAGCATTATGCCGAACTGGTCAAGGGAGTCCTCGTATCTCGTGACTCTTTTTCCGAGACCACTGATGTCTTTGTCCATCTGCTCGACTTCCTCATCGCTTGTTTTCCCCATGAACCAGTCCAGCACGGCACATGAAGACATGGTTAACGTCAGAAAAACCGAAATCGAAACCAGAAAAAAATTCTTGAGAAGAAACGCAATCCCCTTACTCATTTTAATCCTATTCATCGTTGAAGTCCTTTTCGTTTATTTTTCCTATGCCGGAAGGCTTTTTATATGAAAGAAGTTTATTTGCTTCCTCCAGTTTTTTTGCAATATACGTGTCATCAGGCTTGATTTCAGCCGCTTTTTCGTAACTGGCTTTCGCTTTGTCGTATTTTTTTGCCTTAAGGAATTCATCGCCTTCGGCAACTATGGTCTTGAATGACTCCTGCATTGCAGCCTGCTGGGCGAAGAACGCCCGTATTCTTTCAGACTGTTCCTTGGGATATATCGCATCCGGGGCTATTTGCAGGGCATTGGAATATCCCTCTAGCGCCTTGTCCAACTTGTTTTCTTTCACATATTTGTCGGCCGTGGAGATGAAATCGTCAAACTTGCCCTGAAGCGCTCTGATCTCCTCGGCTTCTTTCGCTCTTCTTGTCGCTTCCTGCTCGGCCGTTATTTTTGCCGTTTTCTGCCTTTCTGCAGCCATATTCTGCTCCTCGATCTGCGTGCGTTTCCTGTCCTTGGCGATTACGTTTGCCGAATTGTCGGTATTGAGGTTTTCCCACAGCTTGAACAGCGTGTCGGATATGCCGGTGCAGGCATACTGACGTTTCGCCTTCCCGAGGGCGCTGATCTCAATATCATTAAGGGTGTCGGTGTTTCTGTCTATGTTCTTATATCCGTGAAGGTAAAGCAGGCGCTTGAGCTCGGCTATCTGCTGCTTTTCCGGCATGTCGGCAAATAAATCCTTCACATTCTTTATCATGGTCTCATCCGGGTTTGCACCTTTGATGCATTTCCAGTAAGGGACTCTGAAATACTTGCCGAGAAGTTCAATAGTGCTGAATTCAACAAGCATCCTCAATGCCATGTGCAATCCCTGCTGGGTCTTCACTTCCGATTCGAATTCACCGCCGGATCCCATATAATACGCTGATACGGACCAACCGAACTTGTCTTTCCTAAGATTGATTGAGTTCGATGCCTGTACTTGGGGATAGTAAGCCTGCGTCTTATAGTCCAGCATGTTCAGGTCAAGCGAGAGCCTAGCAACACTGCTTCCGGCATTGTACTTGCCTGAAACCTGTGCGCCCGCCCAGGCTGCGTCAAGCTCGCCTTTGCGTTCTTTTTCTATGAGATCCTTGTCATAGCCTGTTATTCCGCCTGCAATCACAGCGACTGGAAACATCCTCTCTATGTTTCCACCCGTCACCGATTCATTTACCACATACTGCACATCGTAGGGAATGAAGGTGATCTGCCTGCCTACCTTGTTGACACATGTGGAAATCATCACATAAAGATCAGAGGGCAGCCCTTTTTCAGCAGTCTCATTGCCTACGTTTTTACACTGGATCGGAACCGAGGGATAACCGTAAGCCTGAATCATGGGGCCGAGCTTCAGCAGGGCATCGTCAAAAGGGGTTTTCCTCTTTTCAATTTCGAGGCTTTTATCAAGTTCAGTCACTTCCTCGTCGCTTATCCCTCCCATGAACCAACTCCAGACAGCGCAGGAAGTCGTGAGGGAAGTCAGGGACAATGCCATGATAAGGCATACGGAGAATTTCATGCCCGCAACCGGTATTTTTTTATTTATCCACATATACATCCACCTTTTTCACCTTGCTTCCTCTTTCTATGGTTGTGTTTCCGGCATCTCCCTTTTCCCGCTCGGCTTTATCCCGGTCTTTGTCGCTGACATACACACGTTTTGTTCCGCTTGGGTCCACTCCGTCGTCCTTTGAATAGACTTTTGCCAGGTTTTTCGCCTTTATCTTCTCGCCTATGCCAATAGTGTCCCCTCCGTCGCCTACTGTCACATTCACTTCGTTGACGCGCCTGCTCTCAACTGTGACATTCCCTATATTGGTGTTGTTTGTACTTTTGTTTGTGTCAAGAAGGTTGTCGGATTTGTTGAACACCTTGGATTTTCCGCCAGGCTGATCGTTGACTGTCACATTTCCCATGTTGATCTTTTCATGTACGGCACTGATGTTTCCGACCCCGACATTGGTGCTGATTTTCTTGTCCTGTACATTCCCCTTCACCGAGCCGATGTTGACCGTCGAGTCTCTGGCTGTTATGTTGCCGGCGGAAACATTTGTCCGTATATTCGAATCACGTGCCCCTGAAACTTCAATTCCGGTGGACACCTGTGAATTATTGGCATCTATTGTTTTCGCCCTGGTTTTCGAGCTGAGCTTCGAATCCCGCACATCCGCACCGGCATCGATTTTTATTCCGGTGTTTACATTTGAGAAGTTAGACGCTTTTACATCCGCTTCCGTTTTTGAAGAAATATTTGAATCGCGTATGCTGGAATTCCCGGCTTTTATCCCCGAGTTTATCCTTGATTCGTTCATGGCGTCAAACGCCCCTTCCGTCTCAACAGAAAGAGTTGAACCGCTTACAGTGGTCTTTCCATCGGTTTTGGTGGCGCCAATATTCTCGGGAAGGGAATATGATGTCAGGCAGATGAGGAACAGAATGACTGAAATTGCGCTCATGTTTTTCATTTGCATCCCCTGTATTATCGAAGAAAAACTTGCGTTCCTACTTGTCCACAAACATATCCACTTTTTTCACATTGCGGTCGCCTCGGCCAACCGTTACATTTCCGGCATCACCGCCACCCTTTTCGGCATTTTTTGCATCTTTGTCGCTGACGTACACATGCTTGGTTCCGCTTGCATCAACTCCGCCTTTGTCGGAGTAAACCTTCGACATATGCCTCGCCTTGATTTTTTCTGCAACATTTCCACCCGAGTCGCCCACCGAAACATTGACTTCCTTGACGGTATTGCTTTGCACGTTCACGTTTCCGATATTGGTGGCGCCAGCGGAGGATTCCTTATCATTGAACACCCTCGAATTCCCGCCCATCCCGCCGCCGAGATTGACGTTTCCGATGTTCACCGACTTGTTTACGGCATTTACCGACCCGACCCCTACATTGGTCGAAACCTTCTTGTCGTCGGCATACCCTTTGACTGTTCCGATGTTCACTGTTGAATTCGCGGCATTTATGGAGCCGACATCAACGTTCGAACGGATTGAGGAGTTTTTCGCCCCGCTAAGTTCGACCCCTGTGCTGACATTTGAGTTGACGGCGTTTACGGCACCGACATTCGTGTTTGCGCTGATGTTTGAATTCTCTATTGCGGCACCGTCAACTTTGACGCCCAGGTTCACCCTGGAATTTACGGCGTTGACTGTTCCCGTGACATTGGAGGAGATATTTGAATCTTTGATGTAGGAGTTTTTTCCGGATACTCCCGCGTTTACGCTGGAGTTGCCTATAGCCGAAAAATTCCCTTCAGTTGAGGCCGATATGCTCGAATCTTTCACGACTGTGCCCGAGCCTATGGATTCATTTTTGGGCAGGGAATATGCTGAAACGGAGGAGAAGGCCAGTACGAGCAGTAAAATAGCCTCGGTGATATTTGTTTTCATTGTGCACCCCAGTGTCGAATATATGGATTAACAAATCAACTGGCTGTAAATCTATCTTGGAAATGGACAATTGTCAATATCGGATAAAATAAAAATGAAGCATATGCGACAGGTTATGCGAATTTTTAGAGGTTCCCTTTAGAGGTTCCCTTGACATTGAAATGGTTCCGCCTTACCCTATCGCCAGTATTTTTAAAGCAGTGATGCTGGATTTGTGGGGCGTAAGTCTTTCCTCACATTTTTTAAGCCGACCAGACGGTCAGCGTTCCCGGGAACCCTGACCGTCTGGTCGGCTATATGTATTTCTTGTGCGTGAAAATCAAAATATTAAGAGGAGTTCAACATGCCTGTGTTCTCGATTTTCATCATATCCATAGTCAGCGCCCTGATCGGGGCGGGGATTGCCTGGGTTTTCTTCAGACTGAAAAACCAGCATCTTGTTTCAGAGGCGCAGTCGGAATCGGGCAGAGAACTTGTCGCCATGGATGAAAGGCTCAAGGCCGCCGAGAATCTGAATGTCGGTTTCAGACGCGAATTGGAAAAGGCGGAACAGATCCGCGAGGAACTTGAAAGCCGGAAAATCCAGCTCGAGAAAAATATTTCCATCCTGGAGACGACCGTCCAGAAAGACCGCCAGCAGACCGATGAGAAAATAAAGCTCCTCAACGAGGCGAAAGAACGGCTCACCGCCGAATTTAAAAACCTCGCAAATGAAATCTTCGATGATAAGAGCAAAAAATTCAAAGAGCAGAACAGGGAGGGACTTGATTCGCTTCTCAAGCCTCTGGGCGAGAAGATAAAGGACTTCGAGAAAAAAGTCTCGGACTCGTACGGACAGGAGGCTAAGGAACGCCATGCGCTCAAAGGTGAGATTGAAAAACTCTGCATCCGCAACGACCTGATGAGCGAAGCCGCCTCAAACCTCACCAGGGCGCTGAAAGGCGAATCCAAGGTGCAGGGCAACTGGGGCGAGCTCATCCTCGAAAGGCTCCTCGAAGACTCCGGTCTTAAAAAAGGCACGGAATTCGAGGTTCAGGAAAGCCGTTCCTCCGAGGAGGGAAACCGGCTCAGGCCCGATGTCGTCATCAATCTCCCGCAGAACAAGCACCTGGTCATTGACGCAAAAGTCTCCCTCACCGCTTATGAATTGTATTGTTCTGCGTCCGATGAAAAGGAAAAAGCCAGCCGGCTTTCAGAACATGTTTCATCTGTCAGGAAGCATATAAAAGAGCTGAGCGACAAGAATTATCAGGGCATCCCCGGACTTCAGTCCCCGGAATTCGTAATGATGTTCATGCCGATAGAGTCTGCTTGCGCCGTCGCCCTTCACGATGACAAGTCACTTTTCACAGAGGCGTTCGACAGGAACATTGTAATTGTCACTCCGATGACGCTTCTTGCGGCCCTCAAAATAATCTTCACCGTCTGGCAGTACGAACGTCAGAATCAGAACTCGAAGATGATTGCCGAGGAGGCTGGAAAGCTTTATGACAAGTTTGCCGGATTCACCCAGGACCTGTTGGAGCTTGGAAGGAAAATTGACTCGCTGGGCAAGACCTACGAGGACGCGAAGAACAAGCTTTCTTCCGGCAAGGGCAACCTCATCTCCAGAGCCGAAAAAATAAGGGAGCTGGGCGCCAAGACTTCCAAATCGCTTCCCCCGGAACTAGTCTCCCTCTCCGAAGACGTGATTGAAGTGGGAACAGATAAAGGGAACCTCTAAAAATTGGCATATGGCGCGCGGCAGGAGATTATGGATAGGCAGCTAGGAGGAAAATTGCGAGCATACCCGAAGCGGTATGTAAGCAGTTTTACGACAACGCTGAAATCCATAAGAATCTGTCGCCCTGTGGGTTGCGGATCTTTTTGGCTCAAGAAAGAATGTTCTTCTGTCGGCGTATCTACTCGATACGCCTCCGTTCAGAAATTCTTTTTGAGCTTTCAAAAATCTTCCGCAACGCGCCACATGCGAATTTTTAGAGGTTCCCTAAAGAATAATTGACAAT
>CAMCYE010000137.1 GCA_945883805.1 Victivallis vadensis
ATATGTGTAGGACAGGCTTCGACATTCGTGTACATATTCGTATTCGGCATACATGAGTTCACCGAACAATCCTTCTTTCCATCGGTTCGCCAGCCACATGTTTGCGGCGGAGAAGGGATAGTTTTCCGCCAGGTTATAAACCAGCTTCCTCTTTTCAACTTCTTCAACTAATTTCACGCCTTCAGCCATTGTGAAGAACGATGTTACTTCTGAAAGTACATGTTTTCCCGCCTGGAGGCACTTGATGGCGTCGCCTGCGTGGGATGGACAGAACGTGGCGAGAAGAACGGCATCGAAGTCCTGCTTCAGGAACTCATCCGCATCTGCTGTGGCGAATGCTCCAGGGTTTTGACCGAGGAAGCTATCGCGCATGTGCCGGTTATAGTCGCAACCCGCTACCACGTCGATGTTGAGGAATTTACAGGTCTTGTAGAAACTCATTCCCCGTCCAAGACCCCATATCCCAAGACGGATTCGTTTTTCGGTGTCGAATACTCTAGATGGCTTAATTTGTTTCATATGCTGACTCCTCATTATTTCAAGAGCATTGTGAATGCCTTTGTCATTGTATTGTTTCCCTATTGTTTGTTCGTCGTGATATTTGCCATCATCTCGAAACCCTCGTTGAAGGCTTTGCCTGTCGGCGAACGGCATGTACCAGTTGTATAATTTCAGCAAAATTCAGATTTTAAGAGTGTTTAGTCGTGATACTGAAGGATGGTGATTGCACATATCATCATTTGCGTGATCGGTTTTGCTTAAGCCATGTTGCACACATTCGGCGGCCGATTTCGAATTTGGCTGACTTGTTGAAATGAAGGTTGTCGTACAACAAGGGCTGGAGATCCATGGTGTCGATGTAGAGGCAGGAGGAATCTGTGGCAGACAGTGCCACCTGCTTGGCGCGGACAATATCACGGCGAGTGCCGGGCGCGGCAATCCCTCCCACCAGCACCATCATGCTCGTCGCATGCGGCAGTTCATTTCGCAGATTCTCCGCCAAACTCTGCAAGCGATCTCCGGCCACGGCGGCCTCATCCTCGTTATCGCTCTCTCCTTGCACATACAGCAAAGCTGCGATGTTGAACTTTATCGTGGGTGGCAATCCGCCCAGTGCTTGGAGCACGGTACTCACAACGTGACGGTACATATGGTCGTCGTCCGCCCCCTTGAGCCAGAAGCTATTACCACCACCGTTGCGACTGGCCTTGACGATCAGGAATGGAACCGCGCCTGCCGCCGTCATCCCGCGGCCGAAGGCAATCTCGGGTCCCCATATAATGGTGTTGGCCTTGCGCCCCTGCTGAGCGCACAGGGAAACAATTTTGCCGCCGGAACCGCCAATAACTGGGGCATCTGCGTCGGTCGTAGGTGAAAAACGGTTGGACCAGAAAAACGGGATCCTGACGTCAAGCGGATCCATGCCGGGTGTGATGTCGCTCTCTTGCGGATCCTCCGTGGTGCCTAAGCTGTTTGATTGACCGGTCAGGACAAATACGGAGATCGACTGATTCATGTCAGGAAACAGAATTTCGTCTTGTGTGGACGGCTTGGCACAGGCTGTTTCCACCGAACCTGACACAGCATCAGCAGCTTGTCTGTATTTCATAATCTTCTCCATTCCCCCCCCAAAGGATGTTTAATTTTCCCGTGCTTGAAAATAATCCTACTTCCGCAGAAACAGATTCCCCATACTTTTCATGTCCTTGAAGTTTGTCTTGCTCGGGGAGAGCATGTAGAATTCCGGAATGTTCCCGGCCATGCGCTGGCGACAGATATTGACACCCCATGGAAATGTTTTTGTGGGACGCTCTCCGGAAATCGGCTTGGCGTCGATCTTCATTTCCACCGTCCAGCGGTCCGGATACTTTTTCACAGCCACTTCTTTTACGGTGTAGAATGAGGGCAGATCCGCCACGTTGCTGGTGAGGCATTCATCCAGTACTGTGCCTGCGGGATTGACCACTATCTTGGGTCGCATCCCTTGTGGCGTTTCCAGTCGGACTTCTATGGTATCGTCGGAATAGATGTCCGAGGAATCCCTAACCTTGCAACTCTCCCGGAGCTTGTTCATTTCCGGCTCCATGCATTCAATTCCGACTATAAGCGCGGAATTGTCCGGCAACCATCGGAAAGAGACAGACGTATTTACATTCTTGGGGTACTCCCCGGTTTTCATATCGCGTAGCTTGTGGAAGCTGTACTTGCTGTTTGCCATCGCTCGCCAGAACGGTTTGTCGAGATCTCCGTCCATGTTCGGTTTTTCATCCGCCACGTACGCCTGTACCATGGGGCCTTCGCGTTTCAGGTTTTCGAAAAGGATTTTCAGCGGTTCCATTTCCGCGGTGATGTAGTCGATGCGTTTGCCGTAGACGGTGTCGCCGGCCTTGGCTTTCGCCCGTTTCAGGATATCGAAATATTTATCAACATCGGCCTGTTTCAGGAAGCCGCCGGCGGCTGTGATCTGCCGCGGTTCCGGACGCATCCATACGGATTCCGCGAACTCGTAAAACTCTTTCATTTCCGCCTGTGCCGGACCGAAGAAAAGTTTGTAATACTCGTCGAGTACCGCCTGCATGTCAAGATTGCGATCCCAGCAGAGGCGGTTGTGGAGATAAAGCATCAGGTGGCTGAGACCCGGATAACGGGTTCCCAGTTTGGTGCGTTCCGTTTCATTTGCCGTCGACCACGCGACTTCCAGAGTGAATCCTATGCAATGATCGTACAATCCCTGAAAATTCTGCTGCATCAGTTTGGTGAAGATCACAGGAGCCGGCGGAAAATTACGCATCGGCGCATGCTGAAGATAATACTCCCATATCAGCAACTGATCCTTGCTCCCTATTTTTTTCAGCCATTCATCACGATCGCTCAATTCACTGTTCGGCAGCATCCAGAACTGGCTGGTCTGACAAAATCCCACCGTTACATTGTCCGGTATTTTATCAACGTTAGTCGGGGGACGACGTGTATTGCTATATGCGAAAGCGGTGAACTTTTTGTCCGGATGCTTTTCCATGATGCGCTTGCGGATATCCATGATGAAATCCCAGGAGTAATCGCTGAAACGTCCGGTTTGTCCGCGCTCGGCAAGTTTGTCCCAGCCTGCGGCGGCGTCGGCACTGTCCATGACCGACCACCCATCCGGCTGGCCAATGCAGGAGTATTCTATTCCCGGGAAGCCCTTGTCCACAAACTCCAGGTATTCGATGAAGTCCTTCTTCAGTCTTTCGTTGGTCAACTTGGGGATACTGTAATCTGTCTTCCCGTTCACGATCCCATAATATTCCGGGGGCTGCTGCGCCTGTTCCTTGGAGCCCTTCCCCAGCATGGGGCCACTGAGACTGTGATAAACGGGCATGACTTTAGCCGCACCCACCCGCATTGATTTGTACCATAGGAACTCATCCAGGGAATTGCCGGCTTTGATATCACTGGACACCCGCTGCGGGAATTCCGGTTCCCTCTTGAGGTTCTGTTCCCTCACGCTGATGTTTTTGCTTTCCGGAACTACAGCACCTATTTCAGTCGGCATATACCAGCGGAACCCCAGCTGCTCCAACAGTTCATAAGCCGCGTACAATGTGCCGGTCCCGTCCTGCACATGAAAATCGCATTCCTTGTTGTTTTCGCGATAATCTATAATTGGCGGGAACCTGTATTTTTGTCCGGTGAACTCCTCCCAAGCTTTCTGACGGTTTGTAGAGTTTTCGTAACCCTTGAATTTCGCAAAATGATTTTTGGCGTTGGGGAACTCTTTGCCTGCGATGATGACATGATTTTTGTCGGCGACAATCTTGAAGCCGTCATACTTGACGTCATCCAGCTTGACTCCAAGTTTGCGGGTGTAGTCGCTCTCTCCCACGTAAACCTGATTCTTCACGTCCGGAGAGACTTTGGTGACGATTGCGAGTTTCGCACCTGACATCTTCTCCAGGTTCCTCTGCAGTTCATTTGCCGCAGTCCTGACGCTAGGTTCTGCGGATTCCGCAATTACTATTTCGGCGACCGGTTTGCCGTCCTTGACCAGATCCACCGCAGTGCCGGCACATGCCAGTGCAAACACGCCCAATACTGACAATAAGATTTTTTTCATTTTCATTTGCCGATCTTTTTTTCAAGCTCTGTGATTTTCTTATTTGCATTTTCGATCAGTTCAGCGCGGGCATTGACAGTTGCGGCCGCCTTGCGATAACTCTCCAGCGCCTCGGAATTTTTCCCAATAGTCTCGTAAACCTCCCCGTAGCAGAACTGTGCTGCAAAAGACCAGGAGGGGTCTTTAAATTCAAGGTTTTTAAGCTTCCCGACTTCGGACAATGCCTCTTCCCCTTTCCCTTGCGATGCAAGTATTTTCGCCCTTGTCACCAGTGCCCGTAAAAGATATCCTCCCGAAGGGGACGGTTTTGGCTCTGACATCAGTTTAACAATTTCCCCATATGCATCCAAAGCTTTCTGGTTGTCCTTGCTGACTTCGCGGTAAAGATTGCCTAGAGACTCATAAACTAACGCTTTCTTTTCTAGTTCAATTGTATTCTGCCCTGCGGCGAGAAAATCTTTCTCGGCTTGTTCGGCATTTTTGATTCTTGAATAGTTAGTTCCCCGGCAAAGGAAGGCTTTAAATTTCATATCGTCAGGCCATTTGTCAAAATCTTCATCTTTGGAGATGGAAATTATTTCATCCCATTTTCTCTGCATCTCCAGAAGTTTCATCCGGCAAAGAGTGTTCGAAGACTTATCTTTGATTTTTCCTGCATATTCCATTGCCTTGTCAATATTCTTCTGTTGTCCGGCACTGTATGCGGCATAGGCAAGGCTTTCATCTGCGCTTTTCGGAGATGTGTTTTGCTCACTTAACTTGACAAAAGCCTCCTCGGCTTCCGCATATTTGCCGCCGCTATAAAGCTTCATTGCAGACTGGAACTCTTCCGCAGGATTAATCCCGAAGACACTCGTCGCAAAAATCATCCCGCAAACCAACAGCATTCTTTTCTTCATAGATATCCTCCTCCTGTTGTTTATTTCCCAAATCTTTTCCAGATATTCGACTATATCATATGATAATATTGGAGACAATGCATCATGATTGCATCTTTATGTATAATCGTTGCACAAATTCAGTATCTTTATTTCACAGTTCCATCATAATTCAATCGTATCGGCTATCCGTTTTCCGGCAGCCAGCCTAGAACTTCTTTGACCTTATTGTTCGGATAAAATTTGCCTTCCATATCTCCGCTCGCTTGCAATAGATGGAAGCCGGGTTTGTCAAAATTAACAGCCGCAAGAAAAAGCCTCCGGGTATCATCGGGTCCAATCCCACAGCCGTTTCTAGGTTTTTGGAGGTCGTATTTAAACTTCGGCCAGTCAGTTTCATTGCAGGGCATCATCAGGCGAATAGCGGTGACACAAGACGAATCATGAGTTTGTGCGGCACACCCGCAAATGAACTCGCCGACCCGTTTGGTTAAACCATAAGGCTCCCATGCGTTAGCAGGCCTGTCTTCATCAAAAACAGTCTTATCGCGAAGATTGTTATATACACTTAGAGTGCTGGCATAGACAAATCGTTTTGTCCCGGCTTTGAGTGATGTGTAAAGGAACTGGTAAAGTCCGCGGACATTCACGTCAAACGCCGGATTTATTTCATTTATAGTAGATTTTCTTTTGTCGTATGGGGTGTTTTTTTCCACCCCCATGGCAAGGTAAAGAACCGCATCCATGCCAACTACAGCCTGCTGAACTTTTTCCTCATCGGCGACATCGGCCAGAATAGTGCGATCCTCGTAGCCCAGAACAGGCCTAATGTCGAAGTATGTGCATTCGAATTCTTTTTCAAATGCCGAAACAATGATGGAACCGACATAACCGGCTCCGCCCACTATTAAAAGTTTCATTTTTGTCATCTGCCCGCTTCCAAATCTCCGTTTCACCGCTTCTCCGTTTCTCCGTTTCATTTCCACATCTGGTCACTTTTCTAATTTCCCCATTCGAAGGGGAAATTAATCCTGGTACGATTTGAAAAAATGTTTCACATCGGCCTTGATCGCATCTAACATGATATCTAAAAACTCTCGGATTAAGAAAAGGCGGCAGTCCGCATCACCGATTTTCCCTCTCTTCTGGTGATTGCGCTGATCCCAGAAAACGAATACCTCTACACAAATGCTTTGGCGTCCTTGCCGCGTGCGGCCACCGAGTGGGAATGATGATCCGAGCGCACTGCACCAGGCATCGTCCAAAAAAACTCTGTCAGCCAGCCAACCGAGGATGAAGTAGTGTCACGGTTCCAAGCTTGGGCCCTGGCCTCGCCGCCTTTGGGAATCAGGTTGAATGAAGGCATCAGCAGTAGACCACTTTCTCCGAGAGTGTCCTCCAGTGCACCCACCACGGCGGCGGCGCCGCCGTCAACAGTCCCTATGCTCTTAAAGGAGGAATGGACAAAAATAGTATCGCCCGACTCGATGCCGAGCCGGACTGCATCAGCTTTCAGGGATTCACGTGTATGCATGTGATGTCCTTTCACTGTCAAATAATTTCAAAGTTGGAACGCCGGCACCCCTGCCGGCATCTTTCTTTTCATTCTTCCTGCACTGGAAACAACATGTCAGCAAGGGTGCCTACGTTCCATTCAGAACAATCATTCAAGACACGCTAAAGCCGTGAACTCCAACAAATTCTTTCAGTCGTTAGTCGCTGGCTTTTAGCTGATAGGTCATAGGTGTTAGCTGATAGCTATTAGCTTTGAGCTATGAACTACGAGCTATGAGCTTTTACTCACCAATTATCCGTCCGGAACGG
>CAMCYE010000138.1 GCA_945883805.1 Victivallis vadensis
ACATTCAAACGGAGGAATTTATGGGTCTCAATAAGAAAACGGTCCGCGATATCGAACTCAAAGGCAAACGGGTGGTGATGCGTGTTGACTTCAATGTTCCCGTCAAAGAGGGAAAAATAAAAGATGACACAAGAATCCAGGCCGCACTGCCGACAATCAAATATGTTTTGGACAAAGGGGCTTCCCTTGTTCTTCTCAGCCACCTCGGCCGTCCTGACGGCGAAGTCAAACCTGAATTCAGTCTGAAACCCACCGCAGACGCCCTTGCCAAACTTCTTGGAAAAGAAGTCAAATTCGCACCCGACTGCATAGGCGAAAATATCGTAGCGATGGCGAAGGCGCTGAAACCGGGGGAAATCATGGTCTGCGAAAATACCCGGTTCCACAAGGAAGAGGACATGAAGGCGAAAACCGACGAAGACAAGAAGAAGATGCAGGGATTTGCCGCAGAACTCGCAAAACTCGGCGATGTTTTTGTAAATGACGCATTCGGGACGGCCCACCGCGCACACGGGTCAACAGCTTTAATCTGTAAATTCATTCCTATTTCTGTTGCGGGATTCCTCATGGAAAAGGAAATCCAATATCTCGGGCAGACCGTTGAAAACCCGAAGCGTCCGTTCATAGCGATCATAGGCGGGGCGAAAATATCGGGCAAGCTCGAAGTCCTCACCTCCCTCATTTCAAAATGCGATGCGATCCTCATCGGAGGAGGAATGGCCTATACGTTCCTCAAGGCGCAGGGTCACAATATCGGCAAATCTCTTTGCGAGGACGAACTCGTTGACACCGCAAAACAGATTCTCGCCGAAGCGAAAAGCAAAAACGTGACTTTTCTGCTCCCGACCGACAACCTTGCAGCTGACAAATTCGACAACGCCGCACAGATTCAGACTGTCGGCAACGATATACCCGATGGATGGATGGCACTCGATGTCGGACCGAAGACAGTCGCCGCCTACACTGCGGAAATACTCAAGGCGAAAACGATCGTATGGAACGGTCCGATGGGATGCTTTGAAATGCCGAATTTTGCAAAAGCGACAATGGCAATATGCAAAGCGGTTGCCGATGCCAGCGACAAGGGTGCAATCAGTGTGATTGGCGGCGGTGATTCCGTATCTGCGGTAAACCAGAGCGGACTCGCAGGAAAAATGTCGCACATCTCGACGGGCGGTGGAGCATCGTTGGAATTCCTCGAAGGAAAGAAACTCCCCGGAGTTTTCGCCCTCAACGACTTATAATAAAATTATCGCAAGGCTTCAGGCCGTGGCGGCCTGAAGCCTCTTTTATGCTCGTCAAATATCTTCAGAAATTCTTTCTTGAGCTTTCAAGAATCTTCTTCATATTCGGGAATTCGAAACAATTCCATACAATATAATTTCTTATTCCGCGTATTATGTATATATTGTGTGAGGCTGAATTTTTAAAACATGTAGCTGAATCCCCTGAAAAAGAAAAAACGGAAGATGCAAAAAATAATAAAAACTAATGGCATCTCGGACATTGCGACACTTGTGCTCCCGTCTCATTCCGAGCACTGCCTGACCATCTGTGGCAAAAACGACCTGGAGATGAACAGGATTCTCAGTGAGGCAATGCAGGAGCGCCAGGCGGTTCCGCTGGGTCGTTTTGTTTTTGCAGGATGCAAACATTATGAGAATTTCAGAAAAAACACCTCACCTTCAGACGCCGTCACTACCTGGCTTCAAGGGGATGCCTGCAATGACGGGGAAATTTCCTCAATGCAGTGCTCCGCCGTTTCCGGCATTAAGCCAATGCCTGTTAAAGTACATGGCCGGCCAATAGGATTCGTTTATGAGGATGAACATGCCCGTTACTGCCGGCTGAGCGGGGTTTCCCCGGAAAATATTTCTTTGTCCCGCGGTGAGCAGACGCGTGAAATTTTTGAAATAATGAACGCCGGGCTACTTCAACACGGATTCCGTTTTACCGACACGGTCCGTACATGGCTCTATCTCGACAGGCTTCTCGACTGGTACGATGAATTCAATATTGTCCGTACAACCTTTTTCGAGGAAAACGGGGTTTTCAACAAAATGGTTCCGGCAAGCACCGGAATAGGTGCATCCAATCAATATGGCGCAGCACTTATATGCGATCTGCTTGCGATTCAGCCAAAAACATCAGAAGTCAAAATCAAATCGGTGAAATCCCCAATGCAGGGTTCGGCCTTGGATTACAAGAGTTCCTTCAGCCGGGCTGTGGAAATTGCGTTCCCCACCCATCGAAATCTCCTTGTCTCAGGTACGGCAAGCATAGACATGAACGGCAAATCCGTCCATATCGGTGATTGTGAAAAACAGATAGACCTGACCATGCGCGTCGTGGAAGCCATTCTCAAATCGTGCGAAATGGGCTGGAATGACCTATTCCGCGGAATTGCCTATTTTAAAAACATGTCGGATCGAACTCCCTTCGACAAATACTGCAAAGATCATGATATTCCCAAATTTCCCCTAGCCGTCGCCCACACTGACATCTGCCGTGGCAATCTGCTATTCGAAATCGAAGTCGATGCAGTGAAAGTGAAAGACTGACTGTAAAAGGTGATTTTCGGATTAGAGTTTTAGGCTAAATGGTAGAAGTGGTTCTAGGCCTGTCGGCTCCACCATTTTATTCATGAATCAAGAGAAAAAAGACGGGGGCGGACAATGTTCAATGACTGCATATTTTCCCCTGACAGGAAGTACCGGTATGTCTTGAAACACCGCTGGGACGATCTGATGCCGGAAAAAGCCTGCATGTGGATCGGGCTCAATCCGTCCACTGCGGATGAACAACAACTCGACCCTACACTGAGACGGATCAGGGGGTTCTGCGTGACACATGACTTCAACTGCTTCTACATGCTGAACATCTTCGCTTTCAGAGCCACTGATCCCAAATTAATGAAAATGGAATCCGATCCCACCGGACCGGATAACGACAGATACCTGAAAGAGACGGCCGGCAAGTGCTCCCTCATTGTCGCCTGCTGGGGAGGTCACGGCAAACACCTCGGAAGATCCGACGAGGTGATTGCGCTTCTGTCATCCCATGGCAAAACACTGCACTGCCTCGGCAAAACAAAAGAAGGCCATCCCCTGCATCCGCTATATATTCCCGGAGATGCCACATTGAAAATCATATAAGGAACACCGGCTCAATTAAATGAAAAAGAACACCGAAATCACAATCTGGAGCCTCAAGGGAATCACCTGCCTGATCAGGGAAATGCCGACCGCCTATAATATTATCAGTATCAGAAACTCCGACATGGCCCAGCCTGAATATGAAGTTTTCGACAAGTTCCGCCCGAACTACGCAGGCATCATAACAGAATACTTTGACGACATAGTGACTCCGCAGGACGGGTTTACAGCCCCTACGCAGGAGGATATCAGTAGAATCCTCAAATGGGCGATGGACAAGGAACTTATCGCCGTCCACTGCGGTGCCGGCATTTCAAGGAGTTCCGCCATCGCGTATCTCATAGCCTGCCACAGGAGTTCGCCCAAGGAGGCCCTGAAAGTTCTGGATCCCATGAAGCATAGCCCCAACCGACTCATCCTCTATCTTGGCATGGAAGTTTTGGGTGACAAGGCCGTAATGTCGGAATACATGGGATGGTTTGACCGCTCATATGCCCATGTGAAAATGCCGCCGGAAAATATGAATGCCTGACGTTTGAGAAAAGCCTGCCGGAAGAAAGGCGGTTTCGCCCAATCGCAGTTTAAGTCTCACAAGTCGGAGGAATTCATTATGACTGCGGCGATGACAAGATAGCAGACGGTATAAAGCGCAAGAAATATCCCGTCACCCATCATTGAATCCCACATGACATCCTGAGCCATGGCATATTTCCAGACCATGATATAGCGTGTCGGCAGAAAACGCTGGATGTTTTCCATGAACGGAAGAACCCCGAGAACATAACTCGTGAAATAAATTCCAAGAGGAACAACAACCGCCATTGTCATTTTTTTGAATATTGCAGAGAACATGATGAACATCGCCGTTATGGAAACAAGGGCATAGCCGGCAAAAAAATATGCAAGGAGAAGCCTCTGTACGGCCACATCGCCGCTCATTATGAAAATCTCAGACCCCTTGCCCATAAAAGCCGGACCAAAAATCAGGATGTCTCCACTGGAACCAAATATGAATGCCCCAGCAGCGTAGCTGACAATAAGCATCAGGCCGAGCAGTGCATAGGAATAAACTGAAAGGGAAATAAATTTGGCAAGCACTATGCTGAGCCTCGGAACTGAGCGGAGGGAAACTGTCCGAATCTGTCCATTCTGCAATTCCCCCGCAAAGGAACCGGCGGCAAAAATCCCTATCACCATTGGAAGCAAAATGTAAATTCCGGGCAAAAGAACTGTCAGGGAAAAGGAAATTCCGTTTACCAAGTCCCTTATCATCTGACCTTGAAATTTCTCCGGTCCGTGATGCGGATGGTGAATCCGCATGTAAACACCGGCTGAGCAGAGGGCGACAAGCAGAACAATCACCGCCAGCCCGGCATATCCCTGTTTCTGTCTGAAGAGCTTTCTCAGCTCAAAATCCGTCAGAAGCAGAACCTGTCCTATTTTTTCCGGTAAATTCGACAAATATTTCCTCCAGTGTGTCATTGTGTTTTCCAATTTTCATTATTCCTATTCCGGAGGCCACAAGCTTTCTGGCAAGATCGGGAATGGATTCCTCCGAGCCCTTCACAAGGAAAACGGCAGTTTCGCCATGTCTTTTCTCATCGTATACCCCAATATCGTTCTCCCTGAAAAAAACGGATATCCTGTCGGCATCAGGCGTTTTAATCTGGATCCTCGACTGCCTGTCGACAAGTTCGGAGACCCGCGCCTCGCATATCTTCTCGCCCCTGTCAATGATGGTGACATAGTCGCAGACCTGCTCCACTTCAGAGAGGAGATGGCTTGATATGAAAAAAGTTATCCCCCGTTCCGAGCATAATCTTCTTATCAGCCGCCTCACCCCCAGGATCCCGTGCGGGTCGAGTCCGTTGGTGGGCTCATCCAGAAAAATCAGCCTGTTTTCCGGCAGAAGCGCGTTTGCAATGCCCAGCCTTTGTTTCATTCCATAGGAAAACGCACCCACCATTTTATCACCCGCATCCTTGAGCCCGACAGTATCCAGGGCCTCCCTAATCTTACTTTCCTCCACTATGCCGGACAGGCGCGTAAGGTAAAAAAGGTTCTCATAGGCCGTCATATATTCGAAAAAGGACGGCGACTCCACAACTGCCCCGATACTTTTCAGGATGCTGTTCCTTTCGAGGAAAAGATCCTTCCCGAAGATCTCGACTTCGCCGGAGTCCGGGATTGAAAGTCCGAGCAATATTTTAATTAGCGTTGTCTTACCTGCGCCGTTCGGGCCGAGAAACCCATAGACAACGCCCGCCTTGACTTCCAGGTCAAGATTCTTCAGTGCCGCAAATTTGCCGTAGGATTTCCTCAAACCCCTGACTTTTATGGCTGCATCATTCAATTGAAATCTCCAGTGATTCTTTTACGCTGCCGTCGGAATACACATAGTTCCTACCCGATTTCCCATGATAGTTGTTCGCATCCCCCATCATCGGCACGCAAATCTGAAGATTCAGGATGCCTATTTCAGACCTGTCTATCCTTCTTCCACTGAGCCATGCATTCCACTCATAACTGCTCCCGTACCTGTCAAAAAAAGTTTCCCCTTCATAATTCTTTTCGGAATCTGCGGGACATTCAAAGACTTTCCCTGATTGCACCTCAAGCATGTTCCTTATGGATTTCGGATCATCCGGGTCTGCGCCCACCCGGACGGCCATGGGGAGATAGTCGGCATTGTTTCCCGCATAAACGATCACGGAAACACCCAGCTGGCGGAGATTGCCCAGGCAGGCTGATTTCCTAGCCTTCTCCTTAGCCTTTCCCAACACAGGGAAGAGAAGTGCGCAGAGAATCGAGATTATCGAAATCACAACCAGGAGCTCTACGATTGTGAACCCGTTTGATATTTGAGATTTCAGACCTGTGATTTTCATTGAATGCTCCTCTCTGCATATCAAAGGGAATTGAGTCCGACCATTATTTCATTGACAAGGGGATCCATCAGATTCCGTTCCTGGCTGGTGAACTCGGTATAATAAAAATCTATGGATCTCTTGAAACGTTTTTTACCTTCCTCGGTTTTCATGTCAGCTTTGATTTTCTCCCTCTCTTTATCGCCAAGCTTTGAAAATCTTTCCCTGACCTCAGATACCATAGTGGCGATTTTTTCGCGTTTCTGCTCATCGCTCATGTCTTTGATTTTTTCCCTGGCCTGACTGAGACGCTCACGCATGATTTCAGTCATCAGCCGCTCGCGTGTTTCCGGCTTGAGCTTCTCCATGATCCTGCGGAATTCGCGACGGGTCTCCTGGTCATTTCCTCCCGGCTCACCCGTAAGGATGACGTCTTTAATACTGTTGTATTCCCGCTCTTCCGGGTCCGGGCGCATCACCCCGTAAATCACGAGTCCTGCAAGCAGGAACGAGACTGCCGACAGAATAACCAGGCGACGTCTTTTGGCTTTACTTAAACTATCCATGTTTCACCGGGAGGGATTCCTATTTTCACGCTTCAGGGAACCTCTAAAAATTCGCATTTGGCGCGTTGCGGAAGATTTTTGAAAGCTCAAAAAGAATTTCTGAACGAAGGCGTATCAAGCGATACGCCGAGAGAAGAACATTATTTCTTGAGCCAAAAAGATCCGCAACCCAAAGGGAGACAG
>CAMCYE010000139.1 GCA_945883805.1 Victivallis vadensis
GTTCAAACACTTCCGCATTCAATTGCTTGAAGAACTTGTGCATGAAATCGGAGCGCTTACGGGCGATTTTACGGCCTGTCTTCGTGAGCATTTTACCGTGGATGTACCGGAGCTTGACCAGATATTCGCGGTAGGCGGAATCTTCCGAACTGTATGATTTCGAATCCATGGCTTCTTTTTCGGTGTTATGGAGTTTTGCACCGATCCTTCCGGCAAAATGAAAGGCTCGTCCAATCCCGACAGCACCGACGGAATCCAGCTTGTCCGCATCATAAACTATCTTTTCCTCAATACTGACCGGACTTTGTCCGCCCCCGCGATATCTGTGAGTTTTCACGCAGTTGCAGACTTTCCCGATAAACTTATCGTCGCGAAATCCGCATTTCCCGAGGAATTGTTCCGCTATTTCGGAGCCGATTGCGGCATGGCACAGTTTTCCTTTGCTCTTCAATTCCTCCGGACGGGCGATATCATGGAGGACTGCCGCCGCCTCGACAACTTGGATATCAGCATTTTTCTCGCCGAAGGCTATGATTCTGGCATTATGCAGGACTCTCCATGTATGAGTCCAGTCGTGACAGCCCGGCGCCGATTCCAGCCGCTTCCTGACCGCCTCAGAAAGTCTCTTGAGTTTTTCAGAATATTTCATATGGCGGAATATATCATCACGAAACATATGAACGACACAGAAAAGGAAATAAATGTGTTTCATGGTTAAAAATTCACATCCGGATTTGAATAAAACCGGATCCCTGCTAGATTTCACAGCTTTGCCGTAACTGGGCGAAAGAGTAAAAAATTTGGAAATCAGGTTCCATAATCAAGCTTGACACCTGTTTTCCGCAAATCAAAAACAAAAGAAAAAGGAGATTATGCAAGATCGAGCAAAACACAAATTATGTCGTCGCCTGGGTGCATGCATCTGGGGAAAAGCCAAATGCCCGAGCAACAAAAGGCCCTATCCAGCCGGAATGCACGGGAAAAATTCAAAAAACAAGCTCTCCACCTTCGGAGAACTGCTCCTTCAGAAACAGAGACTGAAAGTCTACTACGGACTCAGTGAGAAACAGATGCATCTGACATTCATAGATGCAAAAAAGGGCAGAACCCAGACCGATCAGAAGCTCCTCCGCAATCTTGAATTCAGGCTTGACGCCACCGTCTACCGCAGCGGACTTGCTCCGTCAATCCACGCGGCCAGACAGTGTGTCGTGCATCGTCATATTCTGGTTGACGGGAAAATTGTCGACCGTCCGTCATACAGACTCCATCCGGGACAGGTGATTTCAATCAACGTCGAGAAAGATCCCTCTCTTGCGAATGTCGCAAAAAACACCAATTGCGATATTCCACCTTACCTTGAAGTTGACAAAGAAAACTGCAAGGCGAAAGTCGTAAGGGAACCGATGGTAGAGGAAAACCCATCCGGTGTCGAACTCATGAGAGTCATCGAATTCTACGCCAGATAAAAGAACTGTGTTTTTTTATATTTAAAATCCCGCCCGCAAGGCGGGATTTTTTTTCTTCTTGAATTTTCGCCCGACTCCGAATACTGTAAGAAAATAGCAGATGAGTTACAAGGAATTAAAGCAATGCTAGATTTCAAATGTCCTCATTGTGGAAAAGATTACAGCATAGACAACGATCAAACCGGAAAGATGTTCGAATGTTCCGGATGTGGCAATATCTTCCACACCCCTTCCCAGAAATGCTGCCCCGCATGCCAGCATCTTATTGAGCCCGGAGTGGTGGTATGCATGAAATGCGGTCTCAACCTCAAAACCGGAGAACAGCTTGAAACACAGATCCACAAACATGACGACACCCCGTGGTGGCTGAAATTCCTGAGATTCGTCTACGATGTCATGCCGGGAATATTCAGACCTCTTACAATAGTCGCCTTTGTCATGTGCCTTGTCCTGACATTTGTCCTTGTCTGGCTCGGACTCTTTATCATAAGTCTCGGCGCTTTTCTATCCGGTATTGCCATCTGCTCAGCGGCCCTCATGGTTCATGCGCAGGGAGTTGCATTCCTCTTGGCCGGCGAAATCCAAGCTTTGAAAAGCGCAGTAGTGGATTTCACGGAAAGACAGATGTATGCGTTCGGACTGATGGTGTTCGGGCCATGTCTGATGATTCTAGTCATAATGGTTCTTGTCGGGAGAGTGGTGAATAAAATCAACTAGGGGGCGGAAAAATGGCTATCTTGATCCAGTGTCCGGACTGCAGGGAAAAATATAAGTTTGAAAATGTCCACGGAGGAAAGGGTCTTGCCTGCAAATGCGGCAAAAAACTTGAAATTCCGCAAGCTGCCGAAGATGGAACAGATATAAAACAGTGTCCTTTCTGCAATAATATAGGCACCGCCGACAGGGTGATCTGCATCGGATGCGGTTACAACTTCAATACCGGCACCAAGCTGAAGACATCGAGAGACGAAGAAACCGCAGAGGAAAAACCCAATATCATTTACACCCTCCTCCCGATCATCAAATTTGTGGCTATCCCGATTATAGTCCTGATTTCAGCCTATCTGATATACAGTTCATTCACCGGCAAAAACTACGGCATTTCGAAAAAATCGCCGCTCGGCACGTTTCAGAAATTTGAAAGAGATCTCACCGACTCCCAAATCATCAAATCCCCTGATATAAAACCTATACCTAAGGAATTCGGCATCGAAGGCAAGATCTATACTTTTGTCGATGAGACCCTTAAGAAAGCCTCAAAAGGATTCATGGTGGAATCTATTTCCTGCGCCGTCGACTCGCAGAACAGGGTTGTCGGACTTTCCGCCAATTTCTTTCCGCCCGGAGAGGGAATACCGACACTGGGATCAAAAGTCTATTTGAGGATGATTGCCTACTGGCAGAGGGAAATGGAATTCCAGAAAAATCCCAAGTTCGAGTCAAAACGCATCGGGGAAGGAAAATTCTCATACAATGTGGATACCGCTGTCGAAAACAACCAGATTGTCCAAGCGAAATGGATAAAGGAACCGGGTCCGACCGCCCTCCAGGGATCTGCAGACACAATGATATTCGCCCTGAATGAATACAAGATTGACTGTCTGAACCCTGAAACCGAGAGGAAATCCCTTGGAAATATTTCCGGACTTTCCGGTCTCGGAATCAAAATAGAAGCAGGCAATGGAAAAGCGGACAAGGACGTTGAAGACTGAAATAATATGTGCGTTTTCATTGCTGAATTTTCTGACAGGAAGTCCTTTGATGCCCAGACACTTGTCAGCTTCAGCCGAAATGCCCTTTACACAAAAATCAGCATACCCTCCATTTTGTCCATATATTTTATTTTTTCTGTTTCTGACAATTTTGTGAAATCTTTGGATATCATGTATTTAACGGTCTGTTCGTCGGTCATCTTGTCTGGATCTGGTGCATTTTTATGAAAAAAAATGTGAACGAGAAGCCAGCAAATCAGCAATATGCCTGTACTGCATTAAAAAGAGTTAATAAAAAAACCTGATAATCTCAGGCCATACCTTTTTTAAGATCATGAACTGCGATTATCAGGATATAAGTCTTATGTCATTTCCAAACTAAGGCAAAACAGGACTGTTAAACCAAGCAGGAACCGTCGCGTTTTTTATCTTTTGTTCTAGCTTTTATGGCGGCAACAGTCACAGAGCTGTCTTGAGCCGCAGCGAGAAGGCAGGAACCGTCGCGCTTGCGGTCTCTCTTCTTAATGGCACCATATTCGAGTGAAACTGCGCAGAATGTAAAAACCAACGCAAAAACCAGACCTGACTTAATGAATTTACTCATTGTAATCTCCCTAATTAAATTTTGATTTTATTCAGTATTTATCTATTTTCTAACACCGTTCAAAAAAAAATCCCGCCAATCCTCCTTTCCTTAAATATTATTTCGCATTGTGAAATTGCCTCAGTCCTGACCTGGTAGCGGAGGATTCCCCTGGGTCTGGCCACCCTGATTCCTTTCCCTTCTTCTTTCACCTTGCATTGAACCACCCATTCCTGCCGGACAAGAAGCCCCCCTCAGGGATGCAAGGGTCGCCTGCTGGTCTGCGCTAAGCAAGTTTTTAACCTTAATCAATGAACTCAGATGGAGTTTCTTGATCTCATTTTCAATCACAAGCAGTTTCTCGAGCTGGGAGATGGCTTTCGCCTCATCAATCTTCTCCTGTTTAAGGAGTAAAATCATAGCCTCCTGTTTGACACTCTGCTGCCACTGGAGATCAGTAAACGCCACCACCGACTCCTTCATGATTTTCTTGATAGATGCCTTTTGTTCGTCGCTAAGATTGAGGGTAAGCTGATTCTGCATGACCATTTCGGGTGTAAAAAAATTCTCATTCAGGCTGCAACCCTGAGGCTTGTTCTGTGGCACGCCTCCCTGCGGATTGCCACCACCTTGGGACTGGGACCAGCATGTTGCAGTTGACAGCACCAGTGCCGATAAAATTACAAACTTCTTTACGTTCATGGATTTCTCCTATTCGTTATGTGTTGTTGATAATTCAAGAAATGAGTCAGTAGGAGTGGTGAATGCGCTGTCATACTGCGCACTGTTTAATGCAAGCAGAATATCGGTTGATGCCTGCCAGTTCGAGATCAAGGACCAGCTTTCCTGAGATTGCGATGCGCCCGTATCCCATACTGTCTTTTTATGGGATATCATCATTATGGTGGCTATCGCTCCTGACAAAATGACAATTGTTATTGCCGCAGCGATACGCAATACCGCGAATTTATGAAAGCATGGTGCCGGGCATCGAACCAGGTTTTCAAAATCAGGGGCTTCAGATTCATCCGCAATCCGCATTTTACGGAAGAGACTCTTCAGTTTTAAATCTGTAATTTCATTTTTCATTTGTTCACCTCTGATGAAGTTAGCGATTTTCTCAGGTTTCCCTTGCCCCTCTCATAATGAGTCCGCGCCGAACCTATTGATACACCCATAACATTCGAAGCTTCCTGGATGGTCAAGTCCTGATAGAACACAAGATGCAAAACTTCTTTCTGGCGTCTGGGCAACTGGGCTAGGGAAATTTTAAAGCTCTTGGAAATATCTCCCTGTTCCGATGAATCTTCATATTCAGCACATGGGGAATCATTCACATGTTTGTCCGCATACCTTTTGAGTCCGAGAAAACGGAGCCAACCGCGCCTGCGTTCATCTGCTGCCGTATGGCGAATCACGGAAAAAAGCCAGGTCTTGAATGACGACTTCCCCTCATACCGGGCCCGACCCTGAAGTATTTTCAAATAAGCCAGTTGCAACACGTCCTTAGCCTCCGTGTTATTATGTGAACAACAATTCAAAGCCCATCCAAAGTTGACGGCATGATGCTTTTCCAGTTGCGCCCGCAATTCAATTTCGTCCATCAAATTAATTACCTGTGTTCCATTTTCATCATATTAGTCGCTGCAATCGTCAAACTATATGACACAATTGTCAAAGAAAAAAGGAAAATGGCAAAGAACAGCCCTTGCGGTCTTTAACCGCTTAATTTAACGTATAGGAATTTCAATGTTTTGAACATCCAACATTGAACATCGAACGTCGAATTAAAACTGAATTCATTCGAAGCTGGAAGTTCGATGTTCAAATTATTAGAGTTGCGGCTCTCTTGCCCCGTCGGATGACTGGGGTGGCCGCCTAATTTAAACTCGGGCACTTGGCGTCTTGGCCACTTGGCCACTATTGAATATTTTTTCCAGAGGGGATTTCAAATGATTGAATGGATCCGGATAAAGAATCTGGCGCTCATAGAAGAGGCCGAAATTGAATTCAAAAAGGGATTCAACGTCATAACCGGCGAAACCGGTGCTGGCAAAACCATTCTTACCGAGGCGATTGCAATGCTTCTCGGCGAAAGGGCCGACAAAGGTGTCATACGGACAGGCTGTTCTTCCTGCGAAATCAGCATGAGCATTGTCATTTCCGGTTCAAACACGAAACCTGTGGGCGGTCTTCTTGAAAATTCCGGACTTCCCCCACCTGAAAACGGCAGGTTACAGTTGCGCAGGATAATCACCGCCGCAAATTCCAGAAATTTTGTAAATGACAGTCCGGCAACCTTGCAGTCCCTTAAATCACTCGGCAATCTGCTTATCGACACGCACGGTCCACATGAACACCAGTCCCTGCTCAGACAATCCCTCCAACTCGAACTCCTTGACCGTTACGGAGGCCTAGAGAAAAAGATTTCCGACTGTTCGGAGATTTACGCTGAATGGAGTAAAGTTAGGGAACAACGGGAAAACCTTGAAAAGGAAATTCCATCGTCGTCGGAGGCGGAACACCTGCGCTTCATGCTTTCTGAAATAGAAAAGGCAGGAGTCAAAGCCGACGAAGAGGAAGATCTTTCCACAAGGCACCGTCTCGCAGCAAACTCCCACGACATACTTGAAACTGCGAACTCCGCAACCAAAATGCTGAACGAATCCGAAGGTGCCCTGACCGATCGGATCTCCGACATATACCGTGTCATCCAAGGTTTCGAAAGAACCGATGCCGAAGCGGCGGCAAAGTT
>CAMCYE010000140.1 GCA_945883805.1 Victivallis vadensis
TACAAGGTCTATGATGAAGACGGGATAAGCTATATTAGAGGAAGAAAATGCCTTTGATTTATTGCTGTAAGATATGTTGTCTGCCCAAAATAAACCTGATATCGTTGGAGAATATTGATAGTTATAGGTATCTGACCCCGATGAAAAAACGTTTATTCCTAAGAAAAGACTGAGGGATTAGCGCGAATATTGTGGAAAATCATAATAATCTCGGCAGTAACTATTGACGGCTATCCTTTTAGGTGTATAATGTAAGGGAATAGCATGGTATAGCTAATAAGGTGTCTTTATGAGAGAAGTTCTGAAAAGCGACTTGGTTTACAATCAGCTTAGAGAAGCGATCCGTTCCGGCAAGATGAAACCGGACGAACGACTTGCTTGCGAGTCCCGATTGTCAGAGGACTTCAAGGTGGCTAGGAACACGGTTCGCAAAGCGCTGGAAAGACTAGAAAATGAACGACTTGTTGTGAAAATCAATGGAAAAGGCACCTTTATAGCCGAGAATATTCGCGGTGAGACCGGCTGTTTTATGGCAATCACCGATGCGGAGTCTCCGCTTGTATCTCCCGCTCAATATATATATCCGGGACTTCAAAAACGATTGGCGGACACCGGGATAAGACTGGAACACTGCTCTATACAATTCATTCAGAATCTCAGCGTAAAGGATGCATACGAGATGTTCCGTAAAAATTCCGTCCTCGGAATCTTCCTTTTTGCCAACAGCTTCACCGGCAATGAACCGATACTCTCAATGCTCAAGGCGGCAGATTTACCGGTGGTTATTCCACATGCACGTTCCGGAGACAGGGAAATTGTAGATTTCGCCATCATGCAGACAGATGAGCGTCTGGCATTCGGGGACGGTATAAGATATCTGGCATCGCAAAGGCATCAGAAGGTTGCTACAATTTTCAACGCTCCACTGGCAGTCTCACATCGCGATTTCAGCCTTGGCGACTACTATGAATTCCTGAGGCTGAACGGGCTTGACAACTCTCCCGTGCTGACAAAGTTCCCTGAAAATTCACGGCAGCATATTGGTTTGGCGGTAAAAGAACTGATGCTTGGCCCCAAGCCGCCCACTGCAATCGCGTGTTTCTCTGATTTCTACGCCATCCACGTTTATGACGCCCTGAAGGAACTCAATATCCGTATACCGGAACAGGTGGCGGTCATGGGTTTCTGCGGTTATCCAGGCAGTGTATTTATGTCGCCTCCTTTATCCACTGTAGACATGATGTATGAAAACATCGGACACATGGCTGCCGAACTGATGTTGAACTCTGACAACTGGTTCGGGAAAGAGCGTCCTGTAACGGTAATCACGCCGCACAAGGTGGTGGCGCGGAAAAGCACAGAAGTCGCAATGTTCCAGCGAGACACTCTCAGCGGAAGTCCTTATGCACGAGAGTATCTGTCAAATAATAAAGTAACACAGGCTTTTAGCCTGTAGTTGGATTCGGAGCTGGAAATTGTAGGCTAACCCAGTCATACGACGGGGTAAAAAGCCCGCTAAGGAAAGCATTTTTAGGATAAACTGTATTAAATATTCATTTAAAACAAAAGGAAAGGGGTGCGTTATGAAATCAAGAAATCTCCAAATCGGCAATTGTGGAAGTCGTCAGTCGTCAATAAATTATGTTTTCACACTAATAGAACTTCTTGTGGTTATCGCCATTATCGCCATCATGGCGGCCATGCTTTTACCGGCTCTTAAAAAGGCCAGTGATGTTGCCAAGAGTGCGGTGTGTTTGAATAATCTTTCCCAGATTGGAAAGGGATTCTTGTTTTATTCTGATGATTGGAATGGTTATCTGCCTCCGTACAGTGATGCTTCCAACAAATCCTGGTACAAAATGGATTCCAATTGCTTTATTGCTGATTACCTTAGTGCAGGTGAAAAAACCTCAATCGGATATATTGATCAGAGTGCAGGAACTCGCAGCAAATTCGCCTGTCCCTCGGAACCTGATGCCCCTACCTTCACCACGTTGTCCGGTACGGTTCGCACTACCTGCTATTGCTATGCATACAATTCGCTTATATACTCAGACTACGGCACCAGAAGAGTGTCAAACTTTAAAAAGCCATCAGGTCTCTGTGTATTGACTGAGGCTCTACAGGCAAACTGTAGAAGTTTTACTACTTCCGATACTACTCCTATGAGATTCAGACATTCTGATGGAGCCAATGTATTATTTGGTGACTTCCATTTAGAATGGAAAAAGAGGAGCAATATCCCAGACCAGACCTATGATACCGATGCTTCCAAAAAGGAATTCTGGAATCCGGTTCCAACGAAATAGTTGATTGCTAAATATAAACACATTGAAAGGGGATTACCGTGGTTTTTAAGTGGAATAAATTTATCATTGCCGGCTTTCTTGCATTTTTGACATCGTCCTTAATTATAGCGGATGAGTTCGACGCGGGCGGGGTGAGTTTTGATTTTCAGAAAATATCCGACTCACGATTTAAAAGCCAGCCGAAAAGCACGGGGGAAAATCTTGTCGCCAATCCCGATTTTTCAAAGGATATGTCTGCCCGGCCTTACGGAAACTGGTTCCCGTATACTGGGGCAGACGTTAACTTGCGTGAACAGATAAAGGGTTTAGTTGTTCACAAGGTAGTCGAGTTGCCGGAAGGCGGCAAAGCCGCATATATCAAGAAACCTCTGGAGTTGGAAAAAATATCTGCGGGGAAAAATGTTACGGGGTCATGGCGGCAACTTGTCAAAATGCCGGATACTTCAGGTGGTCGCTACAGCATTAACTTCAGATACAAAGGCGCGGTTTTCGGTAAAAATGCCACCTTGTGTTATGTGACCCTTGGATTCAGGGACAACTCAGGAAAAACCCCTTCCACTGGTGCTGAAACAGGCAAAATCAAAGTTATCAAATATCCTCTGCCCAAAACGGATTGGCAACTGTTTTCCTCGGATTTTGATGTTCCTGCAAATACCGCGTGGATTGATTTAGCCATGCGCATTGACGGAACCAATGAAATATATTTTTCTGATGTCAAGATGCAGAAAGATGTTCAGGGTATGCCTCTTTCAATATGTCTGGCGCCAATGAAATTTTTGGACAACACTTTCTGCCTTTCACAGAATGACCCCGCCATTATGGCATTTTCCTGGCGCCGGGATTTTCCCAAAGACAAGATGCCGGAACTCAAGCAGCCAATGCTTTATATTGAGCTGCCTGAATCTGTGCAGTTGAAAGCTGTCAGGGATGATTTGAAGTTGGTATCGTCAGAAGCGGAAATTATAGATGGCAAAGCCTATAATCTTCATAAAATAGACATAAGTTCTGTTCGTAATAGGCCTATGCAGCTTACGGATTATGATGCACGTCTGGCTCATTCCCTTCTTGTTTTTACGGGTGCTGCTCCGGACACTGTATTGGCAGATGGGTTTTACTGGGTTTGCGATAGCGGCAAGCAGCTTACCAATAAAGAAAGTTTCCATCTGAAAATGATTCCTTCCATAAGCCTTTCCGTGAAACCGGATGTCTTTATGAACGGCTTCTACATTGGCGGGCCTTATATGGATTTTTCAGGCACCGAAAACAGAGAACTCCTTGGCCGTTTCATAGGAGGTACAGGTGCTTCATGGATTATTGGCAGATGCAATCCGGAAATGATGGGGATTTACCGGCGTAACGGTGTAAAAATGATCATCCCTGAACTGTATGGGATTGCCAACGGATATCGCATAGGAGAGCCGAAAGATAAACCTGAATACGCCAAGTTCAAATCCCTGGGCAAAACCCAGAATAGAAACATCATCAATGGCACTTGCCCTACGGCAATTTACACTGAAAGCGAGTATTTCAAAAAATCAGTAATACCCTACCTGGAAAACAATCTCAGAGGAGCGGACGGGCTATGGGCAAACTGGGAACCCTACATGTTTAACGGCATGGGGTGTTTTTGTGACAATTGCTGCGATGAGTTCATAAAATACAGCAAATTGTCCGCCGATGAAATCAAAATAGCCTGGCCGCAGGAAATGATCATAGGCAAAAAATATTATGCTATATGCGCAAAATTCAGGAGTTATCAGCACGCACGTATGGTCAAAGTCATTGAGAAGGCAGTGGATTCTCTCACGACAGGTAAAGCCGGTTTCATACCGGGTATAGCATGGTGCATGATGTCGGATTCACCGAGGGGACGCGAATATTGCAAAGAACATGATCCCATAGATTACGCAGGCTCTTTCAAATATATCGACCCGTGGGGCCCTTATGCGTACTGGCATTCGCAGAAACCGTATTCTTACACAAAAGGCTTAAATTTGAACACTTTTGTAACTGCACAGAAAGTTCGCGAATTTACAGACAAAAACTTCAATAATCCAGAGGGTAGGCCAAAATTACAGGCGCTTCCACATGGTATTCAAGGGGATGACTTCTGGGTGACTCAACCAGAAGCAATCACAATGGAAGTAATCAGCTTCTTCCTGAACCGCTATGACGCATCTGCCACATATATTTTTCCTCGCGGCTATGATAACCGCTACTGGGCGGCGCAGGCCGAGACGTCCCGCCTAATCGCGGAATATGAAAAGTATGTTTTTAACGGAAATAATTTTAACGGTTTCAATTCAACTCCCGTGACTCCCTATCCGGCGCCAGTGAAGAAGGTGAATCCTAAATACTACCCTGAAATGCCCCCTGTTGAATTAATCCAAACCGTGGGATTAAATCTTGATGGGAAATATCTTGCGGCTGTCGGAAACTTCTGGGAAAGAGGAGATGTTTTTTTCAAACTCTCAGTAAGGGGGCTTGATGAAGATACCCGTTATATTCTGAATCAGCCAGACAGAAAACGCTATTTCTGCGGAGAAAAAACTGATTTTTTCACTGGTGCCGAACTGGGAAAAGGAGTCCTTCTGCATTGCGGTGCTTTGCGCTGGGCGTTCTTTGTGATTGAGCCATATAATGAAAAGACGGATTATGGCAGGAAAATCACAATGTCCGATGTAACTGCCGCAATGGACAATCATCTGCCTGAAATAACAAAAGCCGCTGATGTCGAGAAGAAGAACGATGAGGCGGAAGATTTGGAAAACCGGAAGTCGGAACTGAAATCGCTTTCTAGCGGAAACCTTTCCTGCACTCCTGGCAACGGGTCTGAAGGAGAACAGCAGTTGAAATTCAAATCTGGTGACAATGAACTCCTTCTCGGCATAAATGGCATGGCTGTGAAAAGTTGGAAAATCAGCAATAGGGAGTTTGTTTCAATCGATATTCATGGCAAGCTTGGCTTTGGTTTTCCATCGTTCTGGCAACCACCAGCAATGATTATGTCTACGTATCATGTGAAGAAAATTGAAACTACCGAATCTGGAATAATGGCTGTGGCGGAATGTGTTATAACTGCCAAAGAATCGGTTGCTCTGGAAGGCATCACGATACGGCAGAAAATTGAAGTTGGTTCTGATTGCAGCTCTGTAAAAATTGAAACCGAATTGATGAACACGACTTCAGATGAAACAGGTCCTCGTGCCATTACTTGCGGGTTCCGTTATCACAATATGCCCCTGTGCCTCGGAGATGGTGGTTCTGTTGTGATGAAAAACGACCTAGGGGAACTTGTTTTCAAACGGAAGTTTGAGCGCATGCTTTTTGCAATGCCTCAAGATTCCGGAACTGTGGCACAGATGAAAAAGCTTTTTGAGATCGCCTCTCCTGAAATTAATATTTTAGCCCCGGAAGCCGTATTTGTTTCCAGGGACAATAAGCTGTCAGCCTCTATACGGTTGACTCCGGCAGCGGTGTTTGCCGGTTTTGCCTGCTGGGATGTCCCAGTCCTAAAATCCCCGACATTCGAGCCGTTTTTCAACCCTGTGACAATCAAATCACAGGAGTCCGCGAAATACTCAATGTACTTAGAGGTAAAAAAATAAGGACAATTGGAGGAACTGGTTTTTGGACGGGGAGGAATGTCCGCATACTATTTTATCATTTCTGCCGTTATTTATGCTAAGGACTAATTTGAAGGAATGTTTAAATGTTGAAGAGAATAGTAGCTGTATTTACGGGTAAAGGTGAAGTCAGGACGGTTACGGAAAACCTTCCGGATATCAAGGAGCATGAAGTCCGAGTCAAGATTCACGCTTATTTGATCAGTCCGGGAACCGAAATTGCGAATGTCACTGCTCAGTTTCTTTGCCGGTATGGACGGGGCAGTATTGGGGTCAGATACTTATAAAGTTATCATAATAAGAATGAAATATGCTGGCATCAGTTTGAATAAAAGCCAGTTAAGGCGATATTATCGGCGCATATTATTGATTTAACGATAAAAGGGAGTCAGGTGATGCCGAGAAGAAGAAGATGCTGGATGGATCGGGGTTCGAGTATTGGGGTCAGATACTTATAAAGTTATCATAATAAGAATGAAATATGCTGGCATCAGTTTGAATAAAAGCCAGTTAAGGCGATATTATCGGCGCATATTATTGATTTAACGATAAAAGGGAGTCAGGTGATGCCGAGAAGAA
>CAMCYE010000141.1 GCA_945883805.1 Victivallis vadensis
AATTGTGAGGATTTTAGAAAAATAATTTTTACCAAAATTATTTAAATATGACGATCAATATTGGAGGAAACCATGTCTCTCTTAAAAACAAGAGAATATTATCTGGGCGTTAATGGGAATAAAAAACATAACTGCGCACAGGCGGTGATTGCAGGATTCAAGGATGTTTTTTCATTGGGCGACGACCTAGTTGCGAGATTCGCAGCCTGTGGCGGAGGAAGGGCCCCAGAAGGACGATGCGGGGCGCTGCATGCGGCACAATTCATTCTTGAAAGGCACAAATCCGAAGATGTGAAAGAGTGCGAAGACACCTTTTTTCTCGGGGCTGGATCTGTAAAATGCAGAGAGATCAAGTCTTTGAAAAAGCTTTCATGCCTCGGCTGCGTCGAGATGGCTGCTGAATTTCTGGAAAATCACAATGCCGGCAATACTGTAAAATCGGATTCTTAAGTAACTCGGCCATTCTTGGCCGAGAAGAATGAAATTCAAATTCACCGAGGCGATAAATTTCGGGCTGGAAAGCCCGAGTTACTTAAAAAACAAAACTAAACATGAGAGAAAACATGAAAAGTCGAAGAGCCATATTTCTACTCGCTTCTGGATTGCTGGTAATCATAATGCTGCTGTGGATGTCCGGAAAATTCACGTCTAAAGTCCCTTCAAATGCATCCAGGCCCGCAGCTAGGAGTGTCAATGAAAAGATTGTCCCAGTCCGTCTTGTAAAATTGCCCTTGAATGAATCCGCCGTAGGAACTGTCCAGGCCGTACATGAGACGACTATTGCATCCAAACTTCTGTCACGCGTCATGGAAATGAATATAAAAGCTGGACAATCCGTCAAGAAGAACGATGTCCTGATGCGCCTTGATGAAACAGATTTGCGGGCGAAACTCCAGCAGGCGAAATCAAGCGTCGTGATGGCTGAAGCCGCTCATAATCAGGCTGTGATTGATGAAAAAAGGTTGGGAACCCTGATAAAATCAAACGCCATCAGTCAGCAGGCATACGATAAAAGCGTCACCAATCTCAAGTCCTCGGATGCCGAACTTAAAAGGGCGCAGGAGGCTGTCAACGAAGTCCAGTCAATTTTTGATTATGCCACTGTGCTGTCTCCCATGGACGGGATTGTAATAGACAAGAAGGTTGACGTCGGGGATACTGTGATTCCGGGGCAGTTGCTCCTCAAGCTTTTCGACCCGTCGCGCATGCAGATGGTGGCGAGTGTGAGGGAATCCCTCGCCTACAAACTGAAAGTCGGACAGGATATAGGAGTGAAGGTTGACACTATGAACATGGTCTGCGGCGGCACCGTGAGCGAGATTGTGCCGGAATCCAGTTCCACAAGCAGGACTTTCCAGGTAAAAGTCACCGGCCCGTGCCCACCGGGCATTTACTCCGGAATGTTCGGGCGGATTTACATACCTCTGGCGGATGAAGAGGTGTTGATGGTTCCGGTGCAGGCCGTACGGAAATTCGGACAGTTGGAAATGGTCGATGTCGCCGATGGGGAACGATTTGTCCGTCGGGCTGTCAGAACCGGCAGGGGTTTCGGGGAAGATGTTGAAATTCTTTCCGGACTCCGCGAAGGGGAGCAGGTTGTTGTCCCGTCAGCACCGGAGACGTTACCTTGAAGAATGTGGACAAGGACTAAAACTCTGATTTGCTGAATAATTATTTCTTGTATTTTCTCTTTTAAGTCAGGCGTTTAGTCCTGACCATGGAGTGCGGGAACTTGTTACCGCCTTGTTCCGCGAAATTAATTTCGCGGAGTTACTTTACTATTGGACGGAATAAATTCCGTCGTTAAAAGCGGCAATAAATTGCCGCACTCCATGTGCGAATTTCGCAATTCGCAAAAGATGGAATTTGAAACTTTGAAATTCCTTAGCATTAAATAAGCAGGAAACCAGACATGCCAGATAAAACAGAAACGTCTAAGCCGAGAGAGCATAATTTCACAGACAAGATTATCGGCATGTTCCTGAAATCCAATCTGTCCCTGATTTTGATTGTACTGGCTACAATAATGGGTTTTGCAGCCCTCTATCTCACCCCGCGCGAGGAAGACCCTCAGATAATCGTGCCCCTAGCCGATGTATATGTAAACTTCCCCGGTCATTCGGCATCCGAGGTCGAGCAGCTTGTCACAACGCCTCTCGAAAAAATCCTATATCAGATTGACGGTGTCGAATACGTCTATTCCATGAGCCGTGAAAACCAGGCCGTCATAACTGTCAGATATTATGTCGGGGAAGACAGGGAACGCAGTCTTGTAAAACTCTACAAGAAAATACAGGAGAATCTGGATATTGCCCCGCCGGGTGCAATTGACTGGGTTGTCAAACCGATTGAAATAGACGATGTGCCCATTGTGACACTGACATTGGCTTCCAGTTCTTCTGATGGCATGACCATCCGGCGTGTCGCAGAAGAAATTACACAGCACCTTTCGGGTGTAAGCGATGTTTCCAGGGCGTATGTGATTGGAGGAAGTCCGCGGGTGGTACAGATATTCATGGATCCCGACAGGATGGCGGCCTATCATGTTTCACCTCTGGAGTTGCAGCGTGCGATAAAAGGCTCAAACCTGAAGATGACTGCCGGAGATTTCCGTAGCAGGGATAATTTGATTGAGGTGGAAGTCGGGAAGCAGGTCAATGACTCAAGACAGTTGCGCGAACTGGTTGTCGGCGTATTCGACGGGCGTCCGGTATTCATCAAAGATGTTGCTGAAATCAAAGACGGTCCGGAAGAAATCAGCAGTTATGTCAGGTATGGGGAAGGTCCTGCAAAGGGCTTCACAAAAGATGAATTTTTCCCCGGCACTTCCCTCGGGAAAAAATCCGCTGATAAGATTAAAGCTTCTGAAAGCAAAATTCCCCTCACAGCCGTGACAATTGCAATAGCCAAGAAAAAAGGGGCGAATGCGGTGCGGGTTGCAAATGCGGTGTTGAACAAGGCGGAGCATATAAAAGATTCAATTGTTCCCCAAGATATGGAACTGGTTATAACCAGAAACTATGGTTTGACCGCCGATGAAAAAGTGAATGAACTGGTGTGGGGGCTTGCGATAGCGATTTTAATAATTGTCGTCCTTCTCACCTTTGGGCTTGGATGGCGAGAGGCCATTATCGTGGCACTGGCGGTTCCGGTGGTCTTCGGTTTGACGCTCGCTGTAAACCTCATGCTTGGCTATACCATAAACAGGGTGACTCTTTTCGCTCTCATACTGGCGCTCGGCCTTCTGGTTGACGACCCGATTGTCGACGTCGAAAACATCGCAAGACATTTCTCTTTCAGGAAAAAAGCCACCCGGCGCATAGTGCTCGATGCAGTCTCGGAAATCCGTCCGCCCCTGATAATTGCGACATTCGCAGTGATCGCCAGCTTTCTTCCGCTGTTCTTCATCACCGGGATGATGGGGCCCTACATGCGACCGATGGCGTTGAATGTGCCTGTCACGATGCTTATGTCCATGCTTGTCGCCTTCACGATAACGCCCTGGCTTGCGTATCACATGTTGAAGCGCAAATATAATTCAGGTGCGGCCATGCCCAACCATCAAAATGACACACAGGATCATGAAGCCGTCAAACAGACCCGTCTATATAAAGTCTTCCGCCCTTTGATGGAGCCTCTACTTCGCACACGCCGCCGTTCACTGACCTTCCTGGCGATAATCGCAGGACTTACCGTTGGAGCGATGGGACTTGCCGCAATCCGGAGCGTGCCTCTTAAAATGCTTCCGTTCGACAACAAGAATGAACTGCTGCTGGTTCTGGATTTTGACGAAGGGACGACGCTGGAACGCACAGACGCTGCCGTCGGTGATTTCGAAAATTATCTCTCCGGAGTTCCGGAACTTGCGGATTTTGTGAGCTATGTCGGGCTGTCTTCGCCAATGGATTTCAACGGACTGGTGCGGCACTATTACATCAGGAAAGGAGATAACCTGGCGGAAATAAGGATCAATCTGGCGGGGAAGAAGAACCGCAGACTGCAAAGTCATGGGCTTGGACTGCGCATGCGCAATGAACTGCAGAAGATCGCCGATAAAAACCACGCAAAAATGAAGCTCGTGGAGACACCGCCCGGACCGCCCGTGATTGCCAGCCTGGTGGCGGAAGTCTATGGACAGCCATACAACAGATATGAAGACCTGCTTCTCGCCGCTGACGCCGTAAAGGCGCGTCTTGCCGCAGAGCCCGGAGTTGTCGATGTGGATGATGTACGGGAAGCGGCACGCAAAAAATTCATATTCGTCACCGACAAGGAAAAGGCCGCCTTGAACGGCATCAGCACAGAAAATATCGCAGAGACACTAAGGATGGTTCTTTCCGGATCAATTGTCGGGCTTGTGCAGAGCGACACTGAACGGAACCCTTTGAAAATAGAACTCAAAATCCCGGTTTCACAAAGAACCAGCGCATCGGATCTTGCACGCATATATGTGAAAGGCGAAACAGGACATCTCGTCGCGCTGTCTGAACTCGGGCGCTGGGAGTCATCCCGGGTTGACCAGCAGATTTACCACAAAAACCTCCAGCGTGTTGCATATGTTTTTGCGGAAACCGCAGGGCGTCCGCCTGCGGACGTTGTTGTGGATGTGCAGAGCGACAAGGTGAACACAGATTCATCAACAGGCAAGGCCAAACGGATAAAAGCAGGAAACGGATGGTTGACCGATACCACTGCGAGACGGGTGTCTTTGCGGACATTCCTGTGGAACGGCAGCGGGATAAAATGGGCGATACCGGGCAATTTCAAGGTGAATTTCGCAGGCGAGGGGGAATGGAAGATCACTCTGGATGTGTTCCGAGATCTGGGACTGGCGTTCGGTGCCGCATTGATCGGGATATACATACTTCTCGTGGTGCAGACGGCATCCTTTGCGATTCCACTGGTGATAATGACAGCGATACCGCTTACAGTTCTAGGAGTGATGCCCGGATTCTGGCTGCTAAATCTCCTGAGCTCAAATTACGTGGGCGGCTATCTCGATCCCGTTTATTTTACAGCCACGGGAATGATCGGGATGATAGCCCTTTCCGGAATCGTTACGAGAAATTCAATCATACTTGTGGATTTCATCCACAGGTCCCTGTCGGAAGGCCGTACGCTTTTCGAGGCGATAATGGAAAGCTGCGTGGTGCGTCTGCGTCCGATTCTGCTGACTGCCGCCGCTGCAATGTTCGGAGCGGTGCCGATCATCATCGACCCTATTTTCTCCGGCCTCGCCTGGGCTTTGATTTTCGGACTGCTCGCATCGACGCTGTTCACTCTCTTCGTCATTCCTGTCACCTATTGGCTGTTTTATTCCAATAAGCCCGGGCATGGACTGCCCGAGCCGGATGAGGAAGCGGAATAGGCGCAAAGCCACATAGTGACATTCCAGTAATTAATTGTTCGTATAATTTGATTTTACATTAAATATGATTATATTATTTTACAAATTATGGGAGGAGTGCAAATGAGCTCTATTACGGCGAATGTGACGGATGTCACGAGGCATTTTTCCGAATATCTGAACAGGGCGGCATACGCAGGTGAAAGTTTTGTCATCGTTCGTGGAGGGCGGGCCCTTGCCGAACTCAAGCCACTTCCCCGTTTCAAAAGAATATCGGAGCTTGCTTCTGTCCTTTCATCCCTTCCGAAGCTTTCTGAAACGGATAAACAAGGATTCAAATCCGATCTTGTTAAGATAAGAAAATCTGCAATAATGGAGCGAAACCCATGGGGTTCGTGATTGACACCTGCATCATAGTCGATGCTGAACGCGAACGGGGGACTCTCTCTGAAAGGCTTTCAGTGCTTGAAGATGATTTCTTCTATATTTCCGTGATTTCCGCAAGCGAGCTTCTCTATGGTGTTCATAAGGCGTCTGATGCCAAGCAGAAACTGAGAAGGCATGCCTTTGTCGAGGATGTTTTGACCAAGTTCCCGATTATACCGGCCGATCTTCCTGTAGCAAGGATACATGCCCGGCTATGGGCGGAATTGTCTTCGAAGGGGGCGAACATAGGTTCGCATGACCTCTGGATTGCGGCGACCTGCCTTGCCTATGGCCATAAACTTATCACAGACAATAAAAGCGAATTTAACAGGATAAAAGAGCTTGATTTGATATGAAAGATACGGACTTGTTTCCCTGATTTCAGGGAAACAAGTCTAATGGGAACCTCTAAAAATTGGCATATGGCGCGAGACAGGAGATTATGAATAGGCAGCTAGGAGGAAAATTGCGAGCATACCCGAAGCGGTATGTAAGCATTTTTACGACAACGCTGAAATTCATAAGAATCTGTCTCCCTTTGGGTTGCGGATCTTTTTGGCTCAAGAAAGAATGTTCCTCTCTCGGCGTATCTGCAGATACGCCTCCGTTCAGAAATTCTTTTTGAGCTTTCAAAAATCTTCCGCAACGCACCAAATGCGAATTT
>CAMCYE010000142.1 GCA_945883805.1 Victivallis vadensis
ATCCTATCGCCCCGACCAATTTCAACTATCTTATGACAAGCATGTTATGTCTTAAATAATTGCGCCATTTCAACAATTTTCAGGCAGTCCGGAAAGCGGTTGAAACCATAGACTACTTTAAAAAGAAAAGCATCAGCGTGTTAGGCTAGATTTGTTGGGCGTAAGTCTTTCCGCACATTTTTTAAGCCAAGTCGTCTCAGATACCGAGTCCCATCATGAGCTCGGGGCAGACGCTTGGCGTTCCCGGGAACGCTGACCGTCTGGTCGGCTCTATGTATTTCTTGTGCGGAAAGACTTACACGGAGGGATCGAGCAGTTCGAATCCGGTATTCGGATCCAGCAGTCGTCTGGCGGATGTGCCGGTCAATTCCCAGATGACAAGTTCCATGACGTGCCATACTTTCACGCCGCGGCGGACACATCCGGTCACTGTGGATTTTTTTCTTCCGCAGGCTATGTGCATGTGCAATATCGGCTTGCCTTTTGCATTCGGGAAAATTGTTCCGACACCAGCTATTTCATGGGCGTCCTGAAGCGTCAGTTCCATGGGGTTTATTTTCTTCGCGCGGCTTTTGTCGGGCCCGACTACGAGTCTGCTGTTTTTATCGGCGCCACCCAGCACGACAAGCGCGGCGGCTTTTATCTTCTTCTTTTCGGCGAACGTTTCAATGCATTCGTGCAGGATTTCCCCGTCCTCGAGACGGATTACGAAAATTCTCCCCGGTTTTGCCACACAGTATTTCATAAGCTAAAATATTACGGCTTGCATGATTTGTCCACCTTCGGCGATTGAATTGTTTGTGTATTTGTCTCCCCGTGTTATAGTTTTCCGTTTATTTAAACGGAAAACCATATGAAACTTGTCCAAAAACCGGCGCCGGGCAATCATTCCCTTTATTTCAGGGGGGATACGGCGTGCTTTGAACTTGAAGTTGATCTTCCCGCAAAAGGGAAAGCCTTCCTCCGTACAAATCTGGGCAACGCGTTCATCCGGCGGAAAGAAATCATTGAAGCGGTTGAAACGAAACGCCAGAGGAGCGGGCAGGACTGGCATGACGTGCCCATGGGGAAGACCGGCGAAAAAACCTATTCTGTCACGCTCGCCCTGCTGGAAGTCGGACACTTCGAGGCGAAATGCTTTTTCCTCCTTGATGAATCCCCGGAACCTGTCTGGGCCGGGGGATTCAATCTTCACATAAACGTGGAGCCTTCAGACTTCTGCTGCGCAAACAGCATATACTGCGCCTTTGTCAGGCAGTTCGGTCCCAACAAGGGGAAGAAGGAGACGCCGCCAGGGGAGATCGGCTCCGTCGTACATTCACTGGACAGCAAAGGGTATTCCGTGATTCCCCCGTCCGGCACGTTCAGAAGCCTGATACGCGAACTAGACATAATAATAGACCGGCTCAGGTGCAGGATAATCCATCTTCTCCCTGTGAATCCGACTCCGACCGTCTTCGCCAGAATGGGCCGCTTCGGAAGTCCGTATGCGGCTCTGGATTTCACGTCGATTGACCCGGCACTTGCCGAGTTCGACAGGAAATCCACTCCGCTCGACCAGTTCCTCGAACTTGTCGACGCGGTACACCGCAGAAACGCGAAGGTCTTCATAGACATGGCTATAAACCACACCGGCTGGGCGTCTAAAATTCACGAGGACCATCCGGAATGGCTTGTAAGGGAGTCAGACGGCACAATCCACAGCCCCGGCGCCTGGGGAATTGTCTGGGGAGACCTCACCGAACTCAACCATAACAGGCTTGACCTCTGGAAATATATCGCAGAGGTTTTCATAATTTGGTGCAACAGGGGCGTGGACGGGTTCCGCTGTGATGCCGGATACATGATTCCCAGCGAAGCCTGGGAATTCATAATCGCCCGTGTCAGAAATGAATACCCGGATACGATTTTCCTTCTTGAAGGACTGGGCGGAGATCCTGCTGTCACCAGACAACTGCTCGACAAGGCAAACATGAACTGCGCATATTCCGAGCTTTTCCAGAATTTCACCAGACAGCAGATTGAAGGCTATGTGCCATACGCACAGGAAATAAGTTTCTCCGACGGCCTGATGGTCCATTACGCGGAAACGCATGACAACAACCGGCTCGCGGCGGTTTCACCCGTATATGCACAGATGAGGACTGCTCTCTGCGCCCTCACTTCCAGCAACGGCGCCTTCGGCTTTACAAACGGAGTTGAATGGTTCGCGACCGAGAAGGTTGATGTCCATGAGGCAAACGCCCTCAACTGGGGAAACCCGAAAAACCAGATTCCCCATATCCGCAGACTCAATTCAATTCTTGTCTGTCATTCCTCATTCTTTAATAATTCATCAATAAAATTCATCGATTCCGGACATCCGCGCGCCCTCGCATTCATAAGATCAGATGTGAATGGGGAGAAGAATCTCCTGGTGTTTGTAAACCTGGACTGCGAAAACGTCTCAAAAATAGTCTGGAATACGGAGAACGTCCCTTTTGAATGCAAATCACTGCTGGATCTCATAAGCGAGGAATATTTTATCCCGACGGAATCCCCGGGGAGAAATTTTTCACTTCTGCTCGCTCCGGGACAGGTTCTCTGCCTCACGGCAAACTCGAGGGATCTGCATTACATCTCCGAAGTGGAGGGAAAGAATCATGAGAAACCGGACAAGATTGTACGGCAGAGCGCCCAGGCGATGGCATTTGAGGTGCTTTGCCGGAGAAACCGTTCAAACGTGGTCATCGACCTTAAGCCGAAAGAGCTTGCCCTGAAACTTCTCGACGACCCGTACAAATTCGTCTCATCGTTTTACGATCCGCTGGAGGAAATTCCGATTGTCGTATGGGAATGGCCCACAGACATGAGGAGGATGGTCATGATACCTCCGGGCCATCACATACTCGTAAAATCGCCATTCAGGTTCCGCGCGAGAATCGCAGACGACAAGAAAATCATAATACAGAGGGACAGCCTCATGGAAAGTTCCGGGAAATATTTCGCCCTCTTCATGCCCCTCCCCGTCAGCAAGAGCCATACCAACCTGAAAATGAAAATCTCGGTTTACGCACAGGACAGGTCAAGACGGGACGAGGCGGAAATTCTTCTGCTTTCACCTGACGACACAAGGGTGCGTTCCGTTTACACCAATGCCGACATACGCTCGTCCCCGCTTGTTTTCCTGGGCACAAACGGAAGGGGTGGCATGCTGCACTCATGTGTCCAGTGGGGCGAACTGAAAAGCAGGTACGACGCCCTGCTCGCCGCAAATCTCAGCAATGATTATCCCGAAGACCGGCATATCATGTGGAGTCGTTGCAGGATGTGGGTGGACTTCCATGGGCGCAGGGAAATCTTCTCCCTCGACACCACGGAGGATTTCACCCTTAACTCCGACGGTGGTGGAACTTGGAATTTTCATCTTCCGGTCGGCAACGGTCTCTTTGTAGACATCTGCGTAAACATGCTGATGATTGACGGTGAAAATGACGTCAGGATGGAAATATTCAGACGGCTGGCGGCAAACGAGACTGAATATCTCTCAGATGATTTTCCTGTGAGGATTATAATACGTCCAGACCTGGAAGACAGAAATTTCCATACGGAGACCAAGGCGATGTACGGGGCCGAGACGCATTTCCCGCAATCAGTCGAAGCCAACCACAAGTCAATGACTTTCGCGCCCTTAAAGGACAGGCGTCTTGTCATAAGCACCTTCAGGGGCAGGTTCGTGGTCGCGCCCGAATGGCAGTATTCGGTTTATCATGAGAATGAGGCGGCCCGTGGCCTTGAAGCTTTCAGCGACCTGTTCAGCCCGGGATATTTTGAAATCACCCTGGACGGCGGAGACGGGGAACAGATTGTCGGACAGGTACTGACTCCTTTGGAAAACAGGAAAACACAGCTGAACAATGTATATAATGAATCCCTCCCTGAGGATTCCTCCTTTGAGAAAGTCCTGCTTTCCGCGATGGACAAGTTCATTGTCAGGAGAGACGGGTTGAAGACGGTTATCGCCGGATATCCATGGTTCCTCGACTGGGGAAGGGACACGCTCATTTGCGCAAGGGGTTTAATTGCCGCCGGAAAAACCGATGATGTATCCCAGATTCTCCTTTTATTTTCCAAGTTCGAAGACAGGGGCACTCTGCCCAACACCATTCAGGGCGCGGTTGCGGGCAACAGGGACACCAGCGATGCGCCGCTCTGGCTGTTCGTCGCATGCAGTGATTTCATCAGAAAAACCGGAAGGACGGAATTCCTGGAAACAAAAATTGAAGGACGGGGAACCTTCCTCTCAATTCTCAAAAGCATTGCCCATAATTACATTCAGGGCACACCGAACGGAATAATCGCCGACAAGGATTCCGGCCTGATTTTCAGTCCCTCTCATTTCACCTGGATGGACACGAATTATCCCGCAGGAACCCCGCGCGAAGGATACCCTGTGGAAATACAGGCCCTCTGGTATTTCGCGCTTTCATTCCTGGCTGACAATACCGGTGACAAAGAGTGGCGGATTCTTGCGGACAAGGTTAAACACTCATTCATGAACCTCTTCTATCTGGAAAATGAGAAATATCTCGCCGACTGCCTCCACACTGGTTCCGGACAGCCTGCGTCAACCGCCGAAAAAGGTGACGCCCTGAGACCGAACCAGCTCTTCGCCATAACGCTTGGGCTTGTAAAAGATCCGGTGATCTGCAGGAATATTCTCCTGGCGACCTCATCCCTTCTCATCCCCGGCGCCATACGGAGTCTTGCCGACAGACCTGTTTCATTCAGGCTTCCCGTCTACGGCAAAAACTCACTCATCATCAACGACCCTCCGAATCCGTACTGGGGAAAATACGAGGGCGATGAGGATTACAGGAGGAAGCCGGCATATCACAACGGAACAGCCTGGACCTGGCCCTTCCCCTCATACTCGGAAGCATATTATCTGACCTATGGAAATTCCGGGAGGAAAACCGCAAAATCCATTCTCGCATCGTCAAAACTACTTCTGGAGAAAGGCTGCATCCATAATATTCCCGAGATTCTCGACGGCGACTATCCGCACACCCAGAGGGGCTGTGACGCGCAGGCATGGGGCGTCACCGAACTCTACAGAGTCTGGAAAATATTACAGTGAGAGGCAAGAGCCCACAGCTATCAGCCCTGCCCCTCGGCCTGTCCTCCATAGCCTTGGCGAAGGAGGAAGCTCGCAGAGCGAAGTGGGATCACAGCTCACAGCTCACAGCCCTGCCCCTCGTAGCTCGCAGAGCGAAGTGGGGTCACAGCTCACAGCTCACAGCCCTGCCCCTCGTAGCTCGCAGAGCGAAGTGGGGTCACAGCTCAGAGGTCAGAGGTAAAAGATATGAACTATCACCTATCACCTATGAGCTATCAACTATCACCTATGAGCTATCAACTATCAACTATGAGCTATCACCTATCACCTATGAGCTATCAACTATGATCCGATTCGGTCTATGCTGTCTGTTCATCAACGAGCCCGTCAGGTTCAGGACGTTCACCGCCACGTCTATTTTAAAAATGGAGAAGAGGGAGAGAATCCGGAAGACAAGCGCTATCTGCCTGGAGAATTGCGAAAATTTACAGCTCGCCCTGCGTGCCGTTGACAGAATGGGAATCGGCGCCTTCAGAATCTGTTCCGGACTTTTCCCAGTTTACACGCATCCCGAGGCGGGATATCTGCTTGATGAACTCCCGAATTCAGAAAAAATAAAAAACACGCTCCTCGGATGCCGAAAATTTGCCGCTGAAAAAAACATCAGATTGAGCTTCCATCCGGATCAGTTCATAGTCCTCTCATCGCCGCGCGAAAATGTTGTTGCGAATTCCGCAAGGGATCTGGAACACCATGGAATGCTTGCGGAACTGCTCGGCGCAGATGTCATCAATATCCATCTCGGCGGAAGGTATGACAGCAAGAAGCAGGCGATCGAAAGATTCCGCAGGAATTTTGAAAACCTTTCCGCCAGGCCAAGGAGCCGGATAACCTTGGAAAACGACGATGTGTCCTATACCCCGGAAGACTTATATCCGGTCTGCTCAGAACTTAAGGTGCCGCTTGTTTACGATGCGCACCATCACAGATGCAATCCCGACGGTTCATCCGTAAAAGACGCCACCGACTTGTGCATTGAAACATGGAAGTCAAGAAAAGCCGAGCCATACTTCCACATATCCTCGCCGAAGTACGGGTGGAATCAGAAAGGTGTAAAATCCCATGCCGATTATATAAATCCCGAAGATTTCCCCGACTGCTGGCTCAAACTGAAAATAAATTTCACACTGGACGTAGAAGCAAAAGCCAAGGAACTGGCGGTATTGAGACTAATGTCTTTGAAGTAGCAGATTCATTTTATTC
>CAMCYE010000143.1 GCA_945883805.1 Victivallis vadensis
GACATTATGCATCTGATTCGCCGTAATACCTGCCGCGTGTGCGGTTCATCCGCACTTACAAAGGTCATAAATCTTGGAGGCCAGCACCTTCAGGGCTCATTTGTCAAGGCGGGAAAAACGACTCCGCCAAACCGGAAGATTCTTCTTTCACTGGTTCGCTGCGACCCTATGAGGGATGAGAAGGCCTGCGGACTGTTGCAGATGGAATATACTGTTCCGCCGCAGGTACTGTATTCCTCGTACTGGTACCGTTCCGGCACAAATGAGACCATGCGCAATCATCTGCGCGGAATTGCGGAAGATGCAACGGGAATCGTCAGAAAAACATCCGCACGGGTGCTGGACATTGGTTGCAACGATGGAACCCTATTCAAATATTATCCCGGAAAATATAAAAAATTCGGAGTGGATCCGTCCGACCTTTCCCAAGAGATCTCCGGAGATATCACCGTAGTTCAGGACGTATTCCCCTCCGATGAACTTTTATCCAGGCTGAAAGGGGAAAAACTCGATATCATAACCTCAATTGCAATGTTCTACGACCTTGAAGACCCGATTGGGTTCGCCAAAAGGATCAAGGACATCCTCGCTGCGGACGGGATATGGATATTTGAAATGTCCTACATGCCGACCATGCTAAAAATGAATTCCTATGACACAATATGCCATGAACACCTCGAGTACTACAGTCTTGCCGTAATAGAGAACATCTTGAAGATGGCGGACATGAAGGTGTTCAACGCCACCCTGAACGATATAAACGGGGGAAGCTTGCGCTGCTATGCCACTCATTCACAGAATTACTGTTTGAAAAATGACGTATATCAGAAGAATCTGGATGTGTTAAGGCAGGAGGAGTTTGACATGGAGCTTGACAGTGATAATCCATACAGGAGCTTTCAAGACCGTATCAACGTTCACAGGGAAGAGCTGAAATCATTACTGGAAAGACTGAAAAGCGAAGGCAAGAGAATACATATTTACGGGGCGTCTACAAAGGGGAACACCATCCTTCAGTGGTGTAACATCGATAAACATATCATTGATGTCGCCGCAGAAAGGAACCCCGACAAATACGGGGCATATACTCTCGGAACCGATATTCCAATAGTGAGCGAAGCCGAATCACGCGCCATGAATCCGGATTATTATCTGGTACTCCCATGGCATTTCAAAGAAGAGTTTATAAAAAGGGAAAAAGATATGCTTGCAAAAGGCGTCAGATTCATTTTTCCGCTTCCCACTATTGAAATAATTTAAAAACACAGGTGTCCTTTCATGTCAACTGCGCTTATTTTCGGGGCAAACGGTCAGGACGGATACTATTTAAGCAAACTATGTCATGAGAAAGGTATTCAGCCGGTGGGGATTAGCCGGTCTGGGATTGGCTTGACAGGCGATGTCTCTGATTTCTCCCAGGTTGAGCAGTTCATACGGAGATACCGCCCCGCGTATGTTTTTCATCTTGCGGCAAATTCCACCACCCGACATTCCGCTATTTTTGAAAATCACAAAACAATATGCGACGGAACATTGAACATTTTGGAATCGGTACGCCTCCACGCCCCACAGGCAAAAGTGTTTATCACCGGCAGCGGCATCCAATTTGAAAATTCAGGTGCGCCGATATCGGAAAATGACCCTTTTGAAGCCAGGAATCCATATTCCGCCGCCCGGATTCAATCGGTGTATTCAGCACGTTATTATCGTTCAATTGGAATGAATGTCTATGTCGGATACCTGTTCCATCATGAAAGTCCCATGCGCAAGCCGGGACATATAAGTCAGATGATTGCAGGTGCTGTAAAAAGGATTGCAGGTGGCAGTGATGAAAAAATAGAACTCGGAGACATATCGGTTGAAAAGGAATGGACTTTTGCAGGAGATACAACCGCTGGAATTTTAACATTGGTTGAACAGGACGAAGTACATGAGGCGGTCATCGGTTCGGGAATATCATGCACAATACAGAGTTGGCTGGAAAATTGTTTTGATTTGATCGGCAAGGACTGGCGGAAATATCTACAGCCTAAAGACGGGTTTTCTCCGGAATTCAAACGGCTGGTATCAAATCCGCATACTATTGACAGCCTTGGATGGAAACCGAAAATTGATATGCACGGTCTTGCAAGAATGATGGTTCTGGAAAATTAGGATTTGCCGGCTATAATCCACACGGGTGAAAATTCAGCTTGTCTTTATATTCATTAGGAGATGAAATATGAAAACCTTGTCAACCTTATTAGTCTTGCTTTCCACACAGATGTTTTATGCGCAAGACACGGGATCAGTATCTGCTGACGGCTCCACTACGGAACAGGTAAAGCCGAAAACCGTTATCATAACAAAAGAAACTATAGCCGAGATGAAAAGAAAGGAAGTTTCACCGGCCGTCATCCCCTTGCAGAGCATTGACTACGATACCATTAATGCGATGTGCCGCCCCCTCCTCTCGGATAATGGCGTCATGACCTATGAAGCCAACCGCCATTCCGTCCTCGTTGTCGACAACAAGGAGGTTATTGCAAAAGTCAAAAAAATTATCGGAGCCCTCGATGTTCCCGCCGCAAATATCAGGATTGACGTTGATTTTAACAATACCGGTTCAAGTGCCGAAGAAAATCTCGACGTGAGAGTCGGCTACGGAAAAGGCGTCAAGCCCAACCAGATCATAATCAATGACGGCAAGGTAATCAAACCTAAAAGCATAGCCGTCAACGCCACTGACAGACACGGCACACAGATAAGGAACAATTCCCAGTGCATTACCACCATGAGCGGTCATCCGGCAACCCTCTTTGTAGGGAAAACCATTGCAGACCCGAGCTGGCTCTACAATTATAAATTCCTTCCCCCGACAGTTATCATCGGAGGTGGAAGCACGATTATCATCCCTTCGGCGATACCCGGATTCGTAATGCGGGATGTCGGTTCAAAGCTCATGGTTCTGCCACGCCTACGCGATGACGGACTGATTGATGTGGAAATATATCCCGAAGTCAGCTACATGGATGGGAAAGGGAAAAAACAGGCAGTCCGGGTGGAGAGCATTTCCACAAGGATGACAGTGCAGGATGGACAGCGGATAAATATTGGTGGAGCCGTGAGTTCAAACCTCAATTTCTATAAAAACCTTTTCGGCCCCAATTTGATGAACAGGGATGACAAGTCAAACATTCTTGACATGTATCTCAGGGCAAGTGCACTCAAGTCTCCCAAAGCGAGAGACGCCGGGGCAACAGAGGATCCCCACTCATTGGAAAACCCTTACAAGTGGAGATAAATTCCGGGACGGAATTTATACTTGTAAGTCTGATTGCTGTCGGTTATACTGGCGAACTGGATCAGGAATGCACAAAACGCCCAATGGGCGAAGTGCTGCACTGGGAGAAGTTTTAAACAAGAGGCGAATCAGCGCATCGGAGAGCCGGCGAATCGGAGAGGTAAAGACAAAAAAATACTGAACTTCGAATGGACGGAAATAACCACAAAGGATAAACATGCTTGAAAACTGCAAGATATTGAAAAATGAATGTATCGGGGAATCATACAATAGGGTGGTGTTTTCAGCGCCGGGAATATGTCCCAAAGTCAAACCTGGACAATTTGTCCACGTTCAAATCGCCAACCTGCGTGAAAAAATCCTCCGCAGACCCTTCAGCATCTGCGATGTCGGCAAAAAGGGTGAACTCACCGTGATATACAAGGTGGTGGGAGAGGGTACCGCAGTTCTCGCCACCCTGCCCGCTGAAACCGAATGCAGTATCATGGGACCGCAGGGAATTCCATTCTCCATTCCCGCAAAAAATGAAATTCCCGTGATTGTCGCCGGAGGATATGGATCAGCCGCAACTTATATTCTGGCGAAAAACTCGCCGGTTCCCGGAAAAATACTGATGGGTGCCAGAACTTCCGCAGACCTGCTTTTAACAGATGAATTCAGGAAGACCGGATTCGAAGTTCTTCTCGCAACCGAAGACGGTTCGGCCGGAGAAAAGGGATATGTCACGAAACTCCTCGAAACGATTATTGCCAATCCCCCTTCAGGAAATATCAGGTACTATGGCTGCGGTCCTCACGGAATGCTCATGTCCATGGGGAAAATGCTCGTTCAAAACGGTCTCGACGGGGAGTTAAGCATCGACCACCTGATGTGCTGCGGAATCGGCGCCTGCTACGCCTGCGTTGTGAAAGTTAAAGATGAGACGAGAATCGACGGCTGGCGATATGCCAGGACCTGCAAGGAAGGCCCTGTCTTCAGCGCAAAAAATATTTTCCATGATTGATTAAGGGCGACTTTGCCAACAGAAAAAGGCGCAGACTTCACAAGAAAAAACTTCACCACTGACAGGCACTAACCATTCACCGACAGGAATTAAAATACATGCCTTGCTGCGAATTTCATTTTACTATATAAAATAAAATTTACAGCAAATATTCGTTAGTGTATAATCAGTGTAGATTAGTGGTTAAGATATCTTATTTTCGTGTATTCTGTGTGTTTAGTGGTTTAAAGAACAGAGTTCATACCCGCTGCATCTTCACCCAGAATTGAACTTTTTTATTTTTACGTTGTCTATATAGAAAACTGAAACCTAATTTAATAAGGAGTTTATATCATGGAACAGCAAGAACTTCAGGAGCTTCAGGCCAAGATTCGCGAGTCCTCTCATTTCATTCAACCCGTAAAAACCGAGATAGGAAGGATAATTGTCGGGCAGGATAAACTTGTAAACAGTCTGATTCTCGCATTGATTTCAGACGGGCACATTCTTATTGAAGGACTTCCCGGCCTTGCCAAAACCCTGGCGGTGAAAACCCTCTCGCAATCGTTGAACGGCACATTCTCGAGAATTCAGTTCACCCCGGATCTCCTGCCCGCCGACCTGATAGGGACAAACATATATAACCAGCAGACCCACACTTTCAGCGTGAAAATCGGACCGGTCTTCGCAAACATTGTCCTCGCAGACGAAATTAACCGCGCACCCGCAAAAGTGCAGAGCGCCCTTCTCGAGTGCATGCAGGAAAAACAGGTCACAATCGCCGGAATCAGGCATGCGATGCCGCGCCCGTTCCTCGTGATGGCCACACAGAACCCCATCGAACACGAAGGCACTTACGCGCTTCCCGAGGCCCAAGTTGACCGGTTCATGTTCAAACTGGAAATTGAATACCCCAACAGGAACGAGGAAAAAGCGATAGTGAACAGGATGGCCCATACCGACATGGATCTCAACGCGCTTTCCGTGGCGACGCTAGAGGACATAAAGAAGGCCAGGGAATGGGTTGACAAGGTCTACATTGATGAAAAGATAATTGACTACATTCTTGACATAGTCATAGCAACCCGCCCGGACAAGCACCGCGAGCTTTCCCCGCGCCAGTCCGAGGCGAAACTGGGCTATCTTAAAAACTACATCCAGTATGGCGCATCCCCCAGGGCCGCAATCATGGCAACCGTTGCCGCAAAAGCATACGCATTTATGGAAGGACGTGCATACGTCGTCCCCCAGGATGTGAAAAACATCATTCCTGACATTCTCAGGCACAGGATCATTCTGACATACGAGGCGGAAGCCGAGGAAATCACAAGCAACGAAATCGTGAAAAGAATACTTGACGAACTTAGGACTCCATAAAATTTTCCGGGAAATTTTTATATGAACACAAAAGACATAATTGCACAGGTCAGAAGGATCGAGATACGCACCAGGCGGATCGTTGACGACATCACTGCGGGCGCCTATCACAGCGTATTCAAGGGGCGCGGCATCGAGTTCGAGGAAGTGCGAGAATACACCCCCGAAGATGATGTAAGGGACATTGACTGGAACGTAACCGCCAGAATGGGCTCGCCGTTCATAAAGAAATATATTGAAGAACGGGAGCTGACCGTGATGCTCGCCATTGATGCGTCCGCCTCAACGGCGTTCGGTAGCGGTAACAAATCAAAGAATGAACACGCAATAGAAATCGCCTCGCTTCTGGCATTCAGCGCAATCCGCAACAATGACAAGGTCGGTCTTTTCATCTTTACCGATAAAAATGAGCTCTACCTTCCCCCGCGCTCCGGAAAAACCCATGGGCTGAGGCTGATACGCGAACTCCTTGCCAGGAAAAACAGGGGCAGAGGGACAAATATCGCAGCCTCCCTCAACAATCTCATGCACCTCCTCAAGAAAAGGGCCGTAGTCTTTCTGATCAGTGATTTCATGGACGACAAGGATTTCTCGAAACGGCTGATGATTGCAAACAAACGCCACGACGTGATTGCCGTCAGGATTCTCGATCCGGCGGAAATCAGGTGGCCGGGCACTTCAACCATATCGCTGGAAGATTCGGAAAACGG
>CAMCYE010000144.1 GCA_945883805.1 Victivallis vadensis
CATTATTTTATTCAATGAATACCAAGGACATTTCCGCCGAAAAAAAAGACCTTCGCCATGATGCGTTCGCGGCATCGCTGGCAAAGGTCTTGTTAAGCTTTAGGGATCCTCCCCAAAAAAAGCCGACAGAACCAGGCTTTCGCCGGGCATGTTGATTCTGCACTTTTTTAACTACTCCCCTTTGTCGGAAAAGACAAAAGAACAAATCCTGTAAAACAACTGCCGATACATTAGATTGCAGATGATTTTTGTCAAGTCACTGGCTTTTAATAATCAAATTGCACCTGTTTTTTCAGTATTGATATCAACGCGATTTCTTTCAGTCATACAGTAAATAGCCGGAAGGACAAAAAGACTCAGGAAGAGGGAAGATACCAGACCCCCAATGACAACCAAGGCTAAAGGTCTCTGGATTTCAGAGCCGTTCCCATGGGAATAGAGCATGGGGATAAGACCCAGCAATGTTGTGAAGGTGGTCATTAGAATAGGCCTAAGCCTGAGTTCGCATCCTTTAAATACCGCACTGGCTACATCCATTCCCTCATCTCTCAACTGGTTGAAAAAGGAGACTAAAAGAATACCGTTTCCAACTGCTATCCCGAACAGGGCTATGAAGCCTACAACCGCAGGCACACTGAGGTTCGTTCCAGAGATAAAGAGCACAAAAATTCCCCCTATCAGGGCAAATGGGAGGTTCACAATGACCAGCAATGCATTGCGCAAAGAGTTGAATGTGATGAAAAGCATAAGGAAAATCAGGGCTACGGAAAAAGGAACAACTATTGAAAGCCTGCTCATGGCACGCTGCTGATTCTCAAACTGACCACCAAATTTGACGAAATATCCAGGTGGCAGATCTGATAAAAGGGGATTAATCTTTTCGCGCACCTCTTCGACAAAAGATCCTGCATCACGCGATCTTATGTTACATTCAACGGCGACTCTTCGCATTCCGTTTTCACGGCTTATCTGGGCAGGAGCCTCCGTTTCGACTATATCTGCGATCTGATAGAGCTGGACAGTATGCCCTTCCGGTGAACGTAAGGGAATTCTTTTGATGGCCTCTATATCATTACGATATTTTTCAGGGAATCTGACAACGGCATCAAAACGCATTTCCCCTTCCACAATGATTGTCGCTGCTTTTCCACCTATCGCTGTTTCGACAACCTGGTTTATGTCCTCCTGGTTTATTCCGTGACGAGCCATCGTTTTCCTGTCTGACCTGATTTCTATCTGCGCAAAACCGGAAACCTGCTCAACCTTCGCGTCTTCAGCTCCTTTCACCTTACCGATGACAGCCACGATTTGATTTGCCTTTTCCTTCAGGATTTCAATGTCCGGCCCGAATATCTTGATGGCAAGGTCGCTTTTTATTCCGGATATGAGTTCGTTGACCCTCAGCGCTATGGGCTGGGAAAACGAGGCTTTCACCCCGGGGATCGCACTTAACTCCTTCTGAATTTCAGAGATAAGCGCATCTTTAGTTTTTTCACTTTTCCATTCTGACTGTGGATGCAGCATTATAACAAAGTCATTTTGTTCTGGCCCCATGGGATCCTCTGATATTTCAGCACGTCCCGTCTTGGTGACCACGGTCTTCACTTCCGGATATTTAATCAGCTGTTTTTCGACATAAGTCCCGAATTCCACCGAACCGTCCAGGGACGCTGAAGGAAGTCTTACCACGTTGATTGCCAGAGACCCCTCATCAAGCTTCGGCAGGAATTCAGTCCCGATGAACGGGATAAGGAAAAGCGAGAATATGAAAAGTATCAAGGCAAGGAAGGACATAAGTTTTTTAAGCTTTACAGTCTTGCGTAGAAGAGGCAGATAAAGTGCTTTCATCCATCTGAGGAAGAAGTTGTCCCCGCTCTCTTTTCCGGGCTTCATCAGAAAAGAGCATAAGACCGGAACTATCGTCATTGACACGACGAGAGAGGAAAACATTGCAAGACAGATAGTCATTGCAAGAGGCTTGAACATCTTCCCACCCATACCCTCAAGAGTGAAGAGGGGGAAAAACACAATGATTATTATAAGGATTGAAAAAATCACAGGCTTTGCCACTTCGACAGATGCGGAACGCACTTTCCCGCCAATCGGAACGTCAGAATTCCTTTTTTCAGTAATATGCCTTTTGATGTTCTCAGTTATCACAATCGACGAGTCAACCAACATTCCTATAGCTATGGCCAGTCCGCCTAGGCTCATGAGGTTAGCCGTGATATCGAGCCGGTTCATGAATATGAAAGTGGCAAGCACGGTTATGGGAATGGAAAGGGTGACAATCAACGACGCTTTGAAATCTCCGAGAAACAGGAACAGTATGAGAATGACAAATATCCCGCCTTGCAGAAGGGCGTCGGATACAGTTTTTATGCACGCTTCTATTAATGATGTCCTGTCATAGAAAGGCGAAATACTGACTCCTTTCGGAAGAGAGGACTGTATTTGCGGTATAGTCTTTTTGACAGCATCCACAACCGTCTTCGAATTTTCACCTCTCAGCATTATGACCATTCCGGCAACAGTCTCCCCTTTACCATCTCGAGTCACTGCTCCAGTCCTTGTCTGATGTCCGATCTTCACTTCAGCCACATCTTTCACATATACGGGAACCCCGTCTTTGCTTTTAAGGACAATGTTACGGATATCGGATTCGTCTTTTATCATTCCTTCACTGCGGATATAAGCCTGTTCCCACCCCTTGACTATGTAATCACCCCCGGCATTTGCATTGTTTTTCCCGACAGCCTCAAGGATGTCTTGAAGTTCCAGACCATATTTCAGCAGATTTTCCGGATTCACCAGTATCTGATACTGTTTAATAAATCCGCCGAAACTGTTCACTTCTGTGATTCCGGGAACGACCCTCAAAAGAGGGGCTATAAGCCAGTTTTGAATAGTCCGGAGCTCCATCGCACTGTGACTGTCGCTCTCCAAGGTGTACTGGTAAATTTCCCCGAGTCCGGTGCTTATGGGGGCAAGTTCGACTTCAACACCTTCAGGGAGCGTATCCTTAACTGAAGATATTCTCTCAAAAACAAGCTGCCTGGCAAAATAGATGTCAGTGCCGTCATTGAAAACTATCGAAATTTGTGAAAGCGCTGATTTCGACATTGATCTCACCTGCGTAACACCCGGAAGCCCCTGCATTGCAAGTTCGAGTGGATAGGTGACTCTCTGTTCTACATCCACGGGAGCAAGCCCGGGGGCCTCGGAAAGAATCATGACCTGGACGTTTGTAACATCCGGAAAGGCGTCGACAGGAAGATTTTTCCAGGCAAAATATCCACCGACGCACAGAGACACAGCAGCAATCAGGATAATCAGCCTTTGGGAAAGAACAAACCTGAAAAAAGATTCAAACATAAAACTCCTTATTCAGCGCATCCCGCGCCCATTTTCTCTTTCAGCACATCCGACTTAAGAAGGAATGAACCGGTTGAAACAACCTGTTCCCCATCCGCAAGACCTTCAAGTATTTCCGCATACCCTCCGTATTTCCTTCCCGTTACGACTGACTTCCTGACATAAAAATCCTCTATGATTTCCACGAAGACAAAACTTTTCCCCTCGTCGGAAAGGACAGCACTTTCGGGAACAGCCACCATCTCGGATGGATTTGAAGGTATTTTAACTGAGCAGAACATGCCCGGGCGCAAAATCCCGTCAGGGTTGCCAAGGGTGATCCTTACCTTAACAGTGTGAGTGGTCTCATCTATTGTCGTCCCAATATTTTCAATCACCCCCCTGAAAATTTTTCCTTTGAACGACAGTGTCTCTATTTCGCATTCGGCCTTTTCAGAGTTTGCGTCGAGGAGAGCCTTGATGTCGGACTCATAAACGTCTGCAAGCACCCACAGCGTGTCCAGATCTGAGACAGTCATGATGTCAATTTCACTATCCGTATCCCAATACTCGCCATTGACTGCATGTCTCGCAATAACTGTTCCGTTGATAGGAGCTCTGACGGGCAGCTTTGAAATTATATGCCCGTCGGATTCAGGCTTGATTGCATCTATGTCCTTTGCGATAAGGCCGTATATCTCCATTCTGTTTTTCGCCGTCCTCAAAGCCGTCAGTGTCTCTTCGTATTTAATGCTGGCTTCAATAAAATCCTTTTCAGAAACTATTTTTTTCTCATAAAGCGTTTTTATTCTCTCGAGGTTGCGCGATTCAAGCACGAGAACGGATCTATAATTGAGATATCCGTTCACCGCACCCCCGACTTCGACGCTGTCAATAGTGAAAAGAACGTCTCCCTCTTTCACTTTGGCTCCTATGTCGACCTCAGATGACTTTATAATTCCCGGCACTCTCGGACTTACATGGGATGTCCTGTTTTCATTAAGACAAATTTCACCGGTTGCGGAAATCAAAGTGTAAAATTTCCTCTTATCGGTTTTTATCTTGGACAGGAACGATTTTCCTGTTTTCGTATCAGGCGTGAATAGGTTTTTCCCGGCTTTAACTATTCCAAGTTCATACCGGCACTCATCGCAGAGATATTGCTTTATGTTGCATTCACAGTTTTTTTCGAGGAGTTCTTTGGGATTGAATTTTTTCTCCTTAACGGCATGTCCGTGCCCTGAATGATCCTCAGCCTCAGGCTTTTTTCCATCGGACGCATGGTTTTCATATTCCTTGTTTTCAGGGACGTTTTGAGCAGGGATCTCCTTGTCCTTTTCAGATTCCTTTTTGCCACAGCCTGAAATAGGCAAGGAGATAATTGCGGAAAGACTTAAAACAAACATCAGATCAAATACACGCTTCATATGGGGTCTCTATCATTTTAGTGAATATTATTAATGTTGTGTGCAGACAGACAAGTCTGACAAAGCATCGGGCATGGCCGTTCAAAAACTGAACAGGGTCAGTTTCGTTTTGTGTAAAGTTTAGAGGGTGTTTTTCAGACAATGGGGGGGCGAAATATATCCGCAGGGATTGGATCCTCAACGCTTTGCGTTGTATTTGGGGAAACACCTGCAGGCAGTAAAACTACCGCTGGTACTCGTGGAGATTTTTGACAAACTATATTGTTAGTATGGCAATCACATACGCAGTGGCTTGACATTGCACAGTCTTCAGCAAACGCTTCCGCATCGCAGAAACCCACAACGGCAAAGCCAATCAAAATTACAATAAACGCCAGAGCGGCAAATGCTTTATTCATGTAATAAAAAAGTCTTTCACATATGCGTTTCATTTTGTATCCCGTTCAAATTGTTTAATTAGGCGGCCACCCCAGTCATCCGACGGGGCAAGAAGGCCGCATCTCTAGTCGTCGGTCGGAATTAAGTTTTAAACCAAACTTTAGAACGCTAGAACTTTCGAACTTTGACAGTCCCTTGGGCACACGGCCACTCGGAATCTTTTTATAACTTTGAAATTCCTTAACATTAAAAGGAGGCGGATGTTGAGCGGGGGTGCAGGAGATAAATCTCCAAAACTCAATATCCGCCTTGAGTTTTTCCTCAAGGGAGTCCGTTCGCAATTCCGCCCGAAGTGACTGACTCAGGCATATATGTCCAACTTTAATTGGTTCGTCAAGAATTCTTTTCATAATTTTTATTTCTTTGTGATCTTATGCATCCGCCGGTTTGCGGTGTGGACGACTTTCAGTGACAGGTAGTTCCGTCATTTTGGCAACGTAGGCAAGACCTATTGCTGAAATTATGAAAAGGAAGTGTATCCCCATCTGAATGTATACATCGGCCTTTTGGAGTTTTTCGATCTCGATGAATGATTTCAGCAGGTGTATGGAGCTGATTCCGATAAGTGCCATTGAGAGTTTCACCTTCATGGTGCTGGCATTTACATGATCCAGCCAGTCCGGCGGGTTCTGTTCGCTGAAGTGGATTTTTGCCACGAACGTATGATAACCTCCGATAATCACCATTATCAGCAAATTGGAAATCATGACTACGTCGATAAGACCGAGAACCATGAGCATTATGTCCTGAGCTTTGAATCCGCCTAGCCCGCACACAAGATGGTAGAGCTCGACACAGAACTGATAGACATAGATGCCCTGCGCCACAATCAGGCCAAAATAAAGCGGTGCCTGCAGCCACTGACTTGCAACAATGATGTTCGCAAACACGTTACCGAGTTTAAGGTTTTTCCCCATTCCTTCTCCCTTTTGAAAAGAATCAATCACTGAAAACTATTGCCGGGTTAGACAGGCATTAACCTGCTTTGTTCCGCCGTTCTCAATAATAATGAAAATATCTGCGAAACTCCAATTTTCCCTGAAACAGCCAACAATATTAAATTAGGCGGCCAAAGCGCCG
>CAMCYE010000145.1 GCA_945883805.1 Victivallis vadensis
TCTTCAACGAATTCCATGCACTGTTTGTCCGGACGGCAAAGGAAGCCTGCAGGAAAAGCGGGTGTGCCAGCAATTGCCCTTTCAGTTGATTTTTTTATCTGTGTAGCCACGCCACTCTGCTGGCGTGCTCTTCAAGACTGGACGCGTCAACAGAGTGACGCGACTACATCGGGAACTGAAGACTGGACGCGTCAGCAGAGTGACGCGGCTACAGCAAAGCATCAAACCATTTTCATGCAATTTTTTTTGTTCACCGACTGTCCTCTGGCATAAATTTTTCCGTTCCGGGAAAATTTATTCAAGTTCATGGTACCTGGATAATTCATCAATCCAGTCGGCGACTTTTCCCCAGGTTTTCGATGGGAAATCCGGGAGCGCGTTGCCGGAAACCACCGAATTGATGAGTTTTTCCACCGCCTCCGTCTTTTTTGAATCACCAACCGCATTCAATTCCTCAGGAAGGAACCCGTGCTCATCGAGAAACACCAGTTTCACAAGTTCAGGCCACGGAATGTCTGTGTGGGATTTGCTCAGTGCATCAAACGCATTCTTGATTGCAAAGTAAACTTCCGGACACGGTATCAGGGGTTGCGAATTCCGCAGGATGAAAGTTCCGATCTCGCAGGCCTGCAGATAATTATCCGGGAATGACGCAATTCCGTCGTAGAAATTCAGGAGTTCGCAGGAATAGAGGTTCTGCAGTCCGGAATTCTTCATCCTGAATTCGACATGCAGCTCCCTGAAGAGATCGACCTGCGGCATTTTCTTCCCGGAGATTTTCTTCGCCCCCCTGATGATGAAATCGAGACGTCCAAGGTCCGGACTCAGCGTCGCAGCAATGACACTGCTTTCGCTATACGGGGTTTTCCGCAGAACCAATACTGAAGTGGAGATCATGTTATGGGCTTCTTATGATATTTAAAATTTTTGCAATGCAAAAATTTTACCATTGTCTATTGCAACTTCGGAACCGAAGCGGAGGCAAAGGCGGCGACTGATGTGACCGAACGGGATCCCTGAAATGACAGGCCCGTTCACTATTCCTGCGAATTTCGCAAATATTTCCACTTTCTCCTTCTCGTTTCCGCAACGCCGGAAATTCCCGAAAAGCAGAGCGGAAACATCTTTTAAAATTCCCGCAAGTTGAAGCTGGGTCAGATACCGGTCAATCTTATAGACAGGTTCATTCAGATCCTCTATCAGGAGAACCGCCCCTTTGAAATCCGGAACATATCGGGTTCCGAGCATCGTTGAAAGGACGGTCAGGTTTACCGGTATTATCCTTCCGGCGGCCTTGCCGCCTTTGATTATGTTCAACTTAATTTTTTCCGGAAGCGGAAAAATTTTTCCAGAGGCAGGGGATAGGGATGAAGACAGAGAATCCCATACCAATGGATGCCTGAGAGCTCGGGGAAGCTCGGATGTCATCGGGGAAGATATGGCGATCCCCGCTTTTTTTGCGAACATCGCAAGATGGAAGGCTGTAATGTCACTGTATCCGAGGACTGGCAGGTTTCTTTTTTTCAAGAGCGCCCAGTCCACTTTGTCCAGAAGCTGCGCCGAACCGTAGCCGCCACGCGAGCTCAGGATCAAATCAATGGACTTGTCCTTCAGGGCGCTGTTGAAGTCAGAAATGCGAAGTTCGCAATTTGACGGGAGTTTTTCACCGGGCTCAGGAGCAAAAACATTCGGCATGACAGTTGTCCTGATGCCGAAACTTTTCAGGAGCTTGCAGGTCGAAGCGATGGCGTCCCTCTTTGGTTTTCCGGCGAGGGAGACAATTGCCACATTCCTGATATGTCTGGGAAATGGATTTTCAATCATGATTATTTTCCATAACTGGTTTTACAACTACAGGAAATATAAACCGTGAAACACAGTAATCACACAAAATATAAATTTGCCATAGCAAATTTATATGCCTTATTATAAAACCATGACGATTGCAACGATCGTATTTGAAAGTTACGGGGTATGGAATTAGATTCCGCCCCATAATTTTAAATTAAAAGGATTGCCGTATGATAACAATCAAGACTTCCGAAGGCGACATCGTTCTGGAACTTTTTGAAAAAGAGGCTCCGGTCACAGTCAAGAACTTTCTCCAATATGTGTCCAGTGGACATTTCAAGGGAACCATATTCCACAGGGTGATTAACGGGTTCATGATTCAGGGTGGGGGATTTGACACGTCATTCCGCCAGCCCCAGGCTCTGCCGCCAATCAAGAACGAGGCGACAGCCGAGCTTAAAAACGCAAGAGGCACAATAGCAATGGCCAGAACCTCGGACATAAACAGCGCAACTTGCCAGTTCTTCATAAATCTCGCGGATAATGACTTCCTTAACCACCGAGACAACAGCTCCAACGGGTTCGGGTACTGCGCCTTTGGAAAAGTGACCGCCGGAATGGACGTAGTGGATAAAATCGCGAAGGTCAAAACGTCTACAAACGGGATGCACGCAGATGTTCCAGTCGAAAATGTGCTGATAACCGATGTTACGCAAGGCGACTGAAAAGTTTTCCGTCATCGCCAGCCTCCAAATCCATATATTTCCCCGCCTCCGGGGGAAATATGCGCCTGTCCGCATACAATCAAATAGATGCAAATATACAACCTCTTCCTATTGCATTTAGCGATTATGTATGATATAATCATGTTACAAAGGCATGTTTTATCTTAATTGTCGCTGAGGGGTTTATGATGAACACCATTTCCAGACAAGGAATTCACTGCTCCATCACACCCATGGAAACAGCCATTTCCCTTTTCGAGTCAGTCCGCCCCCTGACACAATATGATAATACAAGCAACCACATGCAACTACTAAGCTTAACATTTAGGGAAAGACGTTGTACTATGGTAGGCATGAATAAATACATGCTCACTTAACAACGCACATGAGGAGGTATGAATGAAAGCGGTTAAAAAAACTAAAATGGGGGTGACTGTGAAAAAAATTGACTGGCATCTTCTTGTGAGGGAACTGCTTGAAGGCCTGTTTCTTTCCCAGCAGGATCTCGCCGAACGCTGCAGAGTAAGCCAGCAGAGCATTTCAAACTGGAAAAACAGGACGAGAAATCCGGGGATTTTTGCAAAACAGAAACTTTTCGAACTCGCCCACAAAGAAAAAATCGACCTCGCAAAATACGAGACGAACTCTGCAAGGGACGTAATCGCCAAATATCTTGAAAAGAACAAGGGAAAAGAGCTTGTCAGATTGTTTGAACTTTACCAGAAAATATCCCGCAGGGCCAGAATTAACCTTCTGAGATATGCAAACACGCTAGTGAAATAGGTTCAGACTTCTTTTCCCCTCATGCCTGCAACCATGTCAGCCGTAATTAGGGCGGCATGGTTGATTTGCTCTGCGGTGGTTTCCAGTCCGATGGAGAAACGTATGGCACTACCGAGAAATTCCGGTGGAGATCCCAGTGCCCTGAGAACATGGGACACTTGTGAAGCTCCGGAACTGCAGGCGGATCCGGTAGATACCGAAATACCCTCAATATCGAGCCGTACAGCCAATGCTTCGGCTTCAATTCCCGAAAAGCTGACATTTAACGTATTCGGGATTCTTTTTTCAGAATCGCCGTTTATCCTGACATCCCTGATGTTCTTCAATATCAACGTCTGTAGCCTGTCCCGAAGCATTCTCTCCCTTATGAAATTCTCCTGAAGGCATGACATGGCGGTTTCACAGGCTTTGCCAAGGCCGACAATGGCCGGGATGTTTTCCGTGCCGCCGCGTATTCCCCTCTCCTGGGAACCACCGCGGACAAAAGCCTCCAACTGCATCCCGCGTCGCACATAAAGCGCTCCTGATCCTTTCGGCCCGTAGAATTTGTGCCCTGAAATTGAAAGCATGTCCACACCGAGTTCCCTGACATTCAGTGGGATTTTTCCGAAAGCCTGGACCGCATCCACATGTACAGGAACACCTTTTTCGTGCGATATCTTAATAATGTCGCTGAGTGGCTGAATGGTTCCGATTTCATTGTTCGCCGCCATTATGCTGACAAGGCTCGTGTTTTCCTTAATTGATGATTTAAGGATCTCGACATCAACTATCCCCTCTCCGCTTACCGGAAGATATGTAACCTCAACTCCCCTGCCCTCAAGGTGCTGGCAGACCTTGAGAACGGCATTGTGCTCAATCACACTTGTTATGACATGCAATTTTCTGTTCCCGGATTCCGCCAATTTCTCCAGATAACCGTAAATCGCGAGGTTGTCTGATTCCGTTCCACCGCTTGTGAAAATTATTTCATGCCCCGCACAGCCGAGCGAGACTGCAACCCTTTCTCTGGCAGTATCAACCGCAATCCTTGCACTCCGCCCATGCCTGTGCAGGCTTGACGGGTTTCCATACTCCACGGAAAAATAGGGCAGCATCTCCGCCAGCACTTCCGGCTTCACGGGAGTCGTCGCATTGTAATCCAGATAAATTCTTTCCATAAGCTCCAGTGTTTTCACAGTAAATGAAATTAATCCGGAAAATCAAAATTTAAACACCAGAGGGAATGTTAAAATACTTTTTCCGGAAAAAGAGGGACACGTTGACGAGTGCTATGAGCACAGGCACCTCGACGAGTGGTCCTATGACTGCGGCAAAGGCGACGCCGGAGTTAATGCCGAACACGGCAACCGCGACGGCGATGGCCAGCTCGAAGTTGTTTGACGCAGCGGTAAATGACAGCGTTGCGCTCTGTCCATATGGGGCGCCCGCCTTCTTGCTCATATAAAACGATGCAAGGAACATAATGACAAAATAAATAAGGAGCGGTATGGCGATACGCACCACGTCCAGGGGGATTTTCACAATGAGCTCACCCTTGAGCGAAAACATGACCAGAATCGTGAACAATAAGGCGATCAGCGTGATCGGGCTGATTTTCGGGATGAATTTCTCCTGATACCATTTCTTCCCCTTGATATTTATAAGGGTGAAGCGCGTAATGACTCCTGCAATAAAGGGAATACCGAGATAAATAAAGACACTCTTCGCAATCTGTCCGATGGTAATGGCGACCACAACTCCTTTCAACCCGAGCATTGGCGGCAGCACTGTAATGAAAACCCAGGCGTACAGTGAGAAAAACAGCACTTGAAAGATTGAATTGAAAGCCACAAGTCCTGCGCAGTATTCGGTGTCGCCTTTCGCAAGTTCATTCCAGACGATTACCATGGCGATGCAGCGGGCAAGACCGATCATTATGAGGCCGACCATGTATTCTGGATAATCCCGCAGGAAAACAATAGCCAGGACAAACATCAGTATGGGACCCACCACCCAGTTCTGCACAAGCGAAAGTCCGAGCACCTTGAAGTTTTTAAACACCTCGCCCATTTCCTCGTACTTCACCTTGGCTAACGGCGGATACATCATCAGGATAAGACCGATGGCGATGGGAATATTGGTTGTGCCCGACTCGAACTGTTTCCAGAATCCACCGATGCCCGGAAAGAAATACCCCCAGCCGACACCAACAAGCATGGCAAGGAAAATCCAGAGCGTCAGATAGCGATCCAGAAACGACAGTTTTTTCATCAGGCTTTCAGTCATGCTAAATTCCTCCTTCAATCTCATTTTTCATAATGTTTTCCTCTAAGATAAAATTTATATCTTCCTTGATTTGGCCTAAAATTCTTTTCCAAAAACGGAGCGCGGGTTTTCCAACCCGCGAATCTCTTCATTACGCGGACTGGAAAGTCCGCCCTCTGTTTTAAGATGAGAATCCATCAAGTTATAAGGGATTTTGGCTACAAAATTCCTGATTTCGTCACGGACACGCCTGTAGCAGTCCAGCGACTCCTCCTCGGATTTTGCGGATTTCACAAGTTTCGGAGGGTCGTCGAATCCGACGTGGACCACCTTTACATTTCCCGGAAAGAACGGACAGTTTTCATTGGCATGTCCGCAAACGGTGACGACATAATCGAATTTTATCTCCTTGAGCTCATCCACATGCTTTGACCTGTGTTTTGAAATATCCACTCCGGCCTCCGCCATGACTTTTACGGCACTCGGATTGAGTCCGTGCGTTTC
>CAMCYE010000146.1 GCA_945883805.1 Victivallis vadensis
AACTTTGTAAAAAGAAACAAGGGGGCATGGGATCACGAAGGATGGCTCGGACTGCTCGCATCAATCAGGGAAAAAGGATATTGTCCGATTGACGAGGATCAAGTTGGACTTCTCCTTGAACAGAAAAAAGTCGCCTACAAGGGAAAGAAGTAAAAGTGGCTCTTTCTCAAGTCGAGTAGGTAGCTCGATGAATATCCAATATCCAACACGGAATAGCCAACCGATGAGGTGAAGAAAAGACGAACTCATTCAACGATCGGAGAAAATTAATTCTGCCTTGAAAGAAACCGATGAGTTGAGCTCAATATTATTCAAAAGCATAGACGCGGCGAAAAGGGAAAAATGCGATAATTTCCTTGGATATTGGACATTCCGTGTTGGATATTGGATATTCAATTATTTCACATTTTATGTGTTTGCCCACGCAAAATGAAAACGAACCATAAAAGTTTACTCTTTGACGAGTTCCCCTTTGCGCTTCAGGCTTGCCTTGATGTCGTTTGGACTGAGGAAACGCCACTCGCCTGGAGGAATAGGACCGAGATTTAAACCGCCGATGGCAATTCGCTTGAGGCGGTTTATTTTTGTCCCTGAGCTGGCGACAAGGCGCCGCACTTCCCGTTTCTTGCCTTCAGCCATGGTAAAGAGATATGAATATCTGTTTATGCATTTTACATCCACCGCCCGGATGAATTCACCTTCACTGTAAACGCCCTTGCGGATTCTCTCCATGGCCTCGTCGCCTATCGGCCTTTCGGTTGAGACTTTGTACTTCTTATGGATTCCGTATCTCGGATGAGTCAGTTTTGCCGCATAATCACCGTCATTTGTCAGGATTATCAATCCCTCGCTGTCCTTGTCGAGCCTGCCCGCAGTGAAAAGGCGCACGCCCGGTTCAGGAATTTTAACAAGGTCCAGCACCAGCAGATCCGCATGCGGATCCGAGGCCGTTGAATAATAACCCACAGGTTTGTTGAGCATTATGTAATAGCGTCTCTGGAGCGTCACTTTTTTCGAGCCCATCAGGACGATGTCGCCATCCAGTATCCGTCTTCCGGGTTCAAGCACGTAGGTTCCGTTGACACGCACCCTGCCGGATTTTACGATTTCGGCGGACTCCCGCCTTGACGCAGCTCCGGCCTGGCTTAAAAACCTGTCAAGCCTCATTGGACCTGAATCATTTTTGTTTTTGTTTTGATTATCCATGATTTGCACACTAGATTAGTTTTATAATGGAAGAAATCAAGCACAGCTCGGAAAGTTCGGGGATGATTCCTGTTGGCGGTACGGCCGCCGGTTCAATCTCCATTATTTCAACGCCCATCGGCAACATGAAGGATATTACGATGAGGGCGGTTGAAGCGCTTTCCTCTGCCGATATTGTAGCGGCGGAAGACACTAGGAGGACAAACAACCTCCTTTCCGCGCATAACATTCACAAGAAACTTGTCAGTTGCCATATCTACAATGAGCACAAGACAGTTTCCTATCTCGTCGAGTCCGCCCTGTCCGGGAAAAAAATAGCATACGTTTCGGATGCGGGCACCCCATGCATATCCGATCCGGGATACCTCATCATGAGAGAGGCGCTTGCAAAAGGGATAGAACCGCAGATCATTCCGGGTGTTTCAGCCCTGACATTTTCCGTAGTCGCATCCGGACTCCCCGCAGATAAATTCAGCTTCTATGGTTTCCTGCCGGTGAAAAAAGGCAGGAGAGACAAGGCGCTCCTGGAAATCGCGGCCGAAGAAAAGACCGTTTTCATCTTCGAATCTCCGTACAGGATGGAAAAACTGCTTGGGGAAATATCGGAACTCATAGGAAAAGATACGAAAGTCGCAGTAATCAGGGAGGCGACAAAACTCCACGAGGAAATACTCAGGGGAACAGCCGAAGAACTCGTGCAGAAGACAGCCGGACGAAATTGGAAAGGCGAATGCGTCGTGGCGATATATCCATGCGACAAAAACAAACAAGATGACAATGTTTCAAGTTTTAAGTGTTAAGTTTTAAGTGTTAAGTTTTAAGTGTTAAGTGTTAAGCAAGACGTTATTCTTTTGCTGGCAATTGCTTTCCTTAACACTTAAAACCTGACACTTAAAACTTAATTCTTAAATAAAACGAAATGGAAGAAATATGAAGAAGATTGAATTCATGGGTTGGAAAAACTGTGTTGAACTCCAGAGCGGAAAATTCCGTATCGTGGTGACAACCGAGGTCGGGCCAAGAGTCATAGGCGCATTTGTGGGCAAGGGCGCAAACATGATGTGCGTTGTTCCGGAAATGGCGGGAAAGAAAGGCGGTAATGAATGGAAGATTTACGGTGGACACCGTCTCTGGCACGCCCCTGAAGCAAAACCGAGATGCTATGCCCTGGACAATTCCGCTGTTGATATTAAAACGACCAGAGACGGAATCGCATTTACAGCCGGAACCGAAAAAGAAACGGGCATCTATAAAAGCATCACCATCAAACCGCTTGGAAAAGAAAAGTTCCGAATAAGACACATATTGCGCAATGACAATCCGTGGGAGATCGAATTGGCGGCATGGGCGCTCACGGTAATGGATGCGGGCGGTGTTGCAGTCATTCCCATGCCTGCAGGCGACAAGAAAGCACTTCTCCCGAATCGGTATCTTACAATATGGCCCTACACAAATCTCGCCGACGGACGCCTGACCTTCGGAGAAAAATATGTCCTGCTTCATCAAAAGAGAGGCTTTAAGAATTCCAGCAAAATCGGACTTAACTGCGAAGACGGTTGGATGGCGTATGTCAACAGGGGCTGTGCGCTGATAAAGAGATTCACGCACGTGGCTGGCGAAATGTATCCGGACAACGGCTGCAGTATTGAAGCTTATACCTGTGATTTCATGCTTGAGATTGAAACGCTCAGCCCTCTTTATCTGCTGGCTCCCGGAGAGGAAATTGTGCATGACGAGGAATGGGAGGGTAAAGACGGCATCGGCGAAATAAACACCGAAAAAGATGTGCGGTCATCGCTCAGGATGATGGGGCGAGGGAAATAGCACACAAGTTTCAGTGCCACGTAATGGAAAGAAGGGTCAGATCGTCCGCCAGGCGGATACCTGCGGAAAAAGTCAACAGTTTCTCCTCCAGCACGTCGAGATTCGGAATGCCGTTGCACATGACGTCTTTCCGGGACAGCAGGTCAAGCAGTCCTGATTCCCCCAGTTCCACGCCTTGCGCATTGATGATCTCGATCGCACCGTCCGTATAGAGCATAATGCCCTCGCCATGCGCAAGTGTCAAATGTTCACAGGTGTAAACGGCGTCCTCCGTCATTCCCAGCGCCATCTGCGGATTTCCGGCGGGACGGATATTTCCATCAATTCCAATATGCAACGGTGCAGGATGACCGGCGCGTACAAAATCAACGTCTCCTGTGGCGGGATTGACTGTCATGCAGATTGCCGTCGCGAAGTAACCGGCATCTTCCGCCAGGACATGCAGCTGACGGCCTATATGTGTCATAAACTGGGCCGGATTTCCGGCTTCCTCCCGCCAGTCCTCCCAGAGGGAGCGCAACTGCATGGTGTACAATGCGGAGGCGACACCGTGTCCCATGACATCCGCAATCATGATGCCGAGCAGATCCGGTTTCAGATGTTCGAAGTGATAGAAATCCCCACCCACCACATCGTTCGGTGTATAGCGGATGGAGACGGCAAGGCGCGGATCCGGATTCCCATGCGCTTCCATGGCGGAACTTTGGATCAGGTGGGCGCGCTCCAGATCTTTCATGCCGTGTGTGAGATCCCGGAAAAGCTCGATCCCTCCCACTATGACGCCTTTGGAGTTTCGGAGGGGGGAAACGGACACTTCCACTGGAATGCGTTCGCCTGAACGGTGCTTTGCGTAGACTAAGAGCGGATCCTTGCTGGCTTGACCGGTGACTATGCTCCGGTGCAACGGACACCGTTCCTTGCCGCACAGCTCGTTCCCATCCTTATCGACATGGACAAGGATATTGTCGTTGCAGCTGTGCCCGGCGACTTCAGACGCCTTCCATCCGGAAATACGTTCGGCGGCGGCGTTCCAGAAGAGGATGTTGCGGTCCACGTCGGTGATGTAGGCGCCGTCCGGAAGGGTGTTAAGAATAGCCGATGCGCTCAAATGTCTGACAGCTTTGCATGACAGGTTTTTCATGGTTGCGTCCTCCGATGCACAGACTTTCAATATTGCTGAAAAAGGCAAACGGCAATCGAGCTGATATGAACTTTGATTCTCATGCCATGGACAAGGTAGTCCGGAAACGGTGAAGTATCAAGGGAACCTCTGAAAATTCGCATTGGGCGGACTAAACTAAACAGTCACACAAATGAGCGATGCGCCTAACTAATGGATGTAGCTGACGGCCTTCATCCGCCAGCAAATCCCGGAACGTTAAAAATCAAAGAAATGATTTGGAATCTAAAACCATAAAGAGATCTACACCACGAAGAGCACGAAGATCGCGAAGTTAAGAAAAAGGTATTTTCGAAAAACAATTGTAATTCTTCGTGGACTTCGTGCCCTTCGTGGTGAGAATAGTTTTTCTGGGTCACTGCCTCTGTGAGAGAATAAAGGATTTGGAATTTTAACCATACTGGTGCTGGCAACCTCGCTTCCTTCGACAGGCTACTTCGACCTTGCTCAGTACAGGTCAGGACAGGTCGCTCGGTGCCAGGCCATGAGGCGTTGGCTAAGAAAATAAATCTCTCAAAAATAATGCTTGACTATGTGTTGCATATGTGATACAGTATATTTATGAAAACAGCAGTAATACACGCGAGAATAGAACCGGATATCAAACGCCAGGCCGAAGGGGTGCTGCATAAACTTGGACTCAGTCCGACCGAAGCGATTCGAGTTTTTTACCGGCAGATCACACTTAGGCATGGGCTTCCGTTCACCTTGAATGTCCCAAATGAACGCACGGCGACAACTCTTGAGAAGAGCCGTCGTGGAAAGGAGGTTCAGGAATTTGAATCTCTGGATGACATGTTTGAGAGTTGGAAGAAATGAAGAAGATTTCCCAGACCACGCAATTCGCCCGTGATGTCAAGCGTATGAGGAAACGCGGAAAAGATCTGACAAAACTCGAATCAATCGTGACAAGACTGGCATCAGGAACTTCACTTGAACCAATGCATAAAGATCATCCCTTGCTCGGAGATTGGAAGCCTTCCTGTGACTGCCATATTGAACCCGACTGGATTCTGATCTATACCTCCGACAGTGAGTCATTAAGGCTTGAACGAACAGGGACTCATTCCGACCTGTTCAGATGATCAAGCGGCCACTTAAAATATAGACCGGACCGGTGAATCACCAGTCCGGTCATCATAGGCGCATAGTTGGAATTGAAAAAGGAATTTACTATGAACAATACAATCAATGATTTGGTTTCCAGTAAAGGTTCAGCACCGTGCCTTTTTTATCCGGTGGCTAAAGAAATGGGAATATCCATTCATGCTGTGCTGACGGACAGTAAAATACAGAAGGATGTCCTTGTGAGAATTGCGGAAGAGTATCCCGTAAGTGCTGTGATTAGAATGACAGAACTATGGTGTGAGGCGACCTCCTTCGGAATGAATTGCAGTATGGACGATGCTGATTTTCCGAAATTCAGGATGATACGTTTACGGTAATTTATCACAATTGTGGAGCGGTCAATTCCCATATGGAAGCCATTGCAAAGCTCTCTGCACAAGCCTTTCATCTTGGGAGCGATGTTGATTTGAAACTCGCACTTGATGTCCTGCCTGCTGACAGGATTATCATGGGCAACATCGATCCACGACGTTTCCTTTTTGAGACCCCGTCTCAGATCGAAGCAGAAACCCGTGCCATGCTCATACGATATGGAAAATTCAGGAATTACATCAGTTCAACTGGGTGCGACTTATC
>CAMCYE010000147.1 GCA_945883805.1 Victivallis vadensis
AGTGATTGCAACATGTTATTCATTCCTGTTTTATTGATTGAGCCGAAAGGTTATTGCTTTTTCTCGGACTGGAAAAAGCAATCATAAGGCGGTAAATCTACCACAAAGACGGGAAGAGGCAAGGGGGCTCTGGAAATCCCGGTTATAAAGATATGGATGCCTGGCATTGAGCGACCTGTCCTGAGCCTGTCGAAGGAAGCGAGGTTGCCAGCACCAGCATGGTTAAAATTCTAAATCTTTTATTCTCTCACAGAGGCACGGAGGCACAGAGTTTTTTCCACCACGAAGAAACCCGTCTACGCAAAGAAGCTACGACGTGGCATGCGAAGGGCACGAAGAAAGTCATCAAGTTTATTTTTTCCCTTCGCGTCTTGCTCGGACAGAGACAAACCCTTTTGAAAACGGGTTCTTGCTCTGACTCTTTTCCGAAAACTTTTGCCTGTTTTTATTCCTTTGCGGCTTTGTGCCTTTGTGAGATGATATCTTTTTTGATTTTTAACGCCCCATGGTCTGGCACCGCGCAAAGCGAGGTTGCCAGCACCAATTCGTTATCCGATTTCCCATTTTTTTAATTTGGGATTTGAGAGATCTCTGGCGGAATGGACTATTGTGATGATATTTATCGAGCTTTCTTGAAGCTGGTATATTATCCTGTAAGGGCGTATTATAATTTCTCGGATATTGTTTTCATCAGCTTCAGGAACTTTTCTTCCCATTTCAGGAAATAACTGGAGCTGTTCCACGGCAGATATGATTCTGTCAGATAAATTAATGGCGTAATACTCTGAATCTCTGGCAATATATTCTTTTATTCCCTTCAAGTCTCCCACGGCAGATTCTGTCCAGTAAATTTTCATTTCTTTTCTAGGAGCCTTTTTACATCCATGTGCGGAATGACTTTGCCGGATTTTATTTCCTTGAGTCCTTTATCTATTTTCTGCTTAACATATATCTCATACATGATGTCATCCCAAGTGGAACTGTCTGGTAATGAATTGATAAGCATTTTCGCGTTTTCTTTTATAGTTGATACATGCATCTAGACACCTCTCATTTTTCCTTTAACCTAATAGCTTGGAACATTTTGTCAAGCAATTTGTTTTGTATGGAGAACGCTCACTCATCAACTACCCCGCGGATGCAGGGTTGGCTGCATGGAATTAGTTCGGCTTTGTCTTTGTATTTTCATCAATCCATTTCTGTACTTCGCGATCGGCAACAAGAATTTCTTCCTTGAAATGCTCAATATCAGAATCGAAAAGTGTATTAGGAAATTGTTTCATTCGAATACCAATAGAATTTACTATGGAAATAATATGGGCATAGCATTTCTTTAAATCCCATTCTTTAATCCAATCTTTGGAAACGCACATATAAAAACAGGCTTCCTTATCATTCCAGTGCACACCAGCGGCTTCTCGATATATATGCTGATATGATGGATCGTGGATTTCAGGATAGACGTTAAGGCATTCATCGCCATGCTTTGATATTTTTACTATGTTAGTGATATTCATATTATGCCGAACGCCTCATGGTCTGGCACCGAGCGAAGCGAGGTTGCCAGCACCAGCATGGTTAAAATTCTAAATCCTTTATTCTCTCACAGAGGTACGGAGACGCAAAGGCTTTTTTTACCACGAAGGGCACGAAGTACACGAAGGATTATAATTGATTTCGAAAATACCTGTCTCTTACCTTCGCGAACTTCGTGCTCTTCGCGGTATAGTCCTCTCTTTCTTGTTTGAATCCAGATCAATTATTTTTTCAGCACTTCGATATTGTTTGTGAACAGCGATGAATTCGGTATGAGGAATATTTTATTGTCGCCTTGGAGGATAGTGTAGCGGAGGTTGATTTCGAGGACAATCCCCTGGCATCCGGTCACTGTGATTGTGTCGCCGGTCTTGAACGGATGATATATCAGGATGAGCGCGCCGGAAAGAAGGTTCGAGAGGGCGTCCTTGAGGGCGAAGCCCAGTGCGAAACCGCCAAGTCCGAGACCGGCCACCATGGCGTTGACGTTTATGCCCAGCGTGCCGAGCGCGGTGATTGCGCCTATGCCTATTATGAGGAAGTTCATCGCCTTCCCGGAGAGCTTCAGGATATGGTTTTTGCCGGCGTCAAACTCGTGATCTATCCGGAAAAAAATCAACTGGACGATTTTTGCTATCCCCATGAAAATAAGGAGTATGGCCAATGCGATGCCGATTTTCGGCAGGTAGCTGATCGTCTGCGCCAGGAAATGTTCGACCATCTTGTTGAAATCAGCCGCCATGCTGAATGTGCCCGCGAATGTCTCTTCCATTTTTATGCCTTTTTTTATAAATGTAGCACGGACTAGACGTCCGTGCTACATTTATTACTTCAGCAGATGCAAATTTGCAATGGATATTCCGCTGAGCATCGAGCCTGTTATTCCCAGGAATCCCTGGTCGGTGCCGCAGAGGAATACATTGCCGAGATGAGTCCTGCCGTCCTTCACTTTTTCCGGACATCCGTAAACCGCACCGTTTATGTGGCCGGTGTAGCGGGTTATTGTTTTCGGGGTGAAAGTGTCAATCAGCTTCACTTTTCCCCTTAGGTCAGCGACGCCGGTGTATTCCGATGCGATTGACAAGGTTTTTTCCGAACACCCGTTTTTCAATGTCTTATATTCATCCGGCGGATACTTGTCCCATAGCTGATGATTTGCGAGGACTGTAATCCTGATCATCGGGGCAGGGCGCGGATCGGAAGGCTGGAACTGGAAGTTGTTCGGACAGCATATCACGCCGCTGCGTCCGTCAATGGCGCCTTCGGGATTCCGGTAATGGAATTTTTCCGAACTGTTGAAGAATATTATCGTGCTTTCATATCCGGGCAGCGGGGAATCGAGTATGCCGACAGTTTCCACAAACGCCATCTGTCCGCGCGGAATATCTGCGAAATTCGCAGGTTTATTTTCGCAGAGGGAAAGCGTTTCGATATGTCCGGCGGACGACAGGATGTTTTTCGCGGAAACAGTTTCGCCGCTTTCCAGTTCCACGGCTTCAGCGATTCCGTTTTTCGAGAATATCCTGCGGACTCCGCAGTTTTTGCGGATTTCGCCGCCGGACTCGGCGATGCGGTTTTCAAGAAGATCGAGCAATGTTACGATTCCTTCTGCGGGCCGGCAGAACCCCTCCTTGAAAATGCTCCGGTACATTATTGCGAACTGCGCAAAATCCATGTCGTTCTCAACGGCGCTTCCATAATACATCAGCGGACAGAAAAGCATGTCGGTCAGGAGAGGGCTCCCTATGTGTTCCGATACGACTTTTCTCGCGGAGACGAAGTCCGATGAGAGGTTGAGACTGTCATAGTTTGAAAGGAAATTGTCAAGTTTTATGAACCCTTCAAAGTCGTCTTTAAACTTATTTTGAATTTCTGTCCTTAGAAATTCAAAATCGTTCGTGAATTTAAGCGAAACTCCGGGAAAGCGTATGAGGGAATGGTTTTGTTCGCGCAGTTCGAGTTCGTCGTATCCGATCCTGAGCTGGCGCAGGAGCTTTGCGAGGGGCGCGGATTTGGGGCCCGACTTGGAAGTGAAATTAGTCATTGCATGGAGTCCGGAATCTATGTCGAACCCCTTTTTAGTGTAATGGGAGTTGAGTCCACCGAGGCGCGAGTGCTTCTCGAGAATGCAGATTTTTCTCCCGAAATGGGCGAGGCGTATTCCGGCGGCAAGCCCGGAAAGTCCGCCCCCGATTATTATGCAGTCATAGGTCATTCCCCGTAGACTATCATCGTCATCTCTTGGTATGCGAAGAAGAAGACGTTCTTGTATTCGTAGTCTGCATGTTTTACAGTTTTTATTCCGCCGTTGGCGGCGGCAGTGGCGATGCTCATGTCTCCAGAAGAATACAGCCCGAACGCATAGCTTTTGACAGATGCCTTTCCGACTTTCGTGCCAAGAGAGACATTGTTGAGATTTGTATTAAGGGGAGCCTTCCAGCTGGCGCCTATTGGGGATTTCATTCCCTCGACCGGTGCTGACCCGATGCAGGACGTTAAGAACAGCGACATTAGGCACACAAGGCCGCAGAGACTGAGAGTTTTCATTTATTCCCCTTTTTGTTATGATCTAATATAAGATTCCAAACAATAAATTTCCACGAGCTTTCATAACTTGATTATTCATCTCTGCGGATTACTTTGCAGAAAGGTTTTTACTTTTCAATGAAACCAGAGAGGGGTGAATTATGAAGATTGGTCTGTTTAAAAGTTGTTGTCTTGTCGGGGCAGTTCTTTCATTGACGGCATTTTCCGGATGTGAGACTATGGATGAAGTGACAAGAGCCTTAAGCGGCAATCATTACCGCGCTGATTCGGAAACCGGTGTGTCGGGGTTGAAAGAGGCTTTGTCGGTGGGGACTGAAAGCGCCGTGGCCCAAACTTCGAAGGAAGGCGGATACTGGAATAATCCAAGCCTGAAGATCCCTCTTCCCAAGGATCTGCGGAAATTTGCCGACACTCTCCGCGGAATCGGACTCGGAGATCAGGTCGAGCTTCTTGAGAAGAAAATGAATGAAGGCGCGGAAATGGCTGCCGCCTCAGCAACCCCTGTCTTTATGAATGCCATAAATAATATGGCAATCCCGGATGCGATGGGAATTCTGAATGGTTCAGACAGTGCGGCAACCGATTTCTTCCGCGCAAAAACTTATATGCAGCTGAAGAGCCAGTATTCACCCATCATCGGGAAGGAGCTCGAGCAGGTAGGCGCAGTAAAATTATACAATGAGCTTTATCAGAAGTACAGCATGCTTCCGCTTGTCCCGAAGCTGGACGTGAAGCTCGAAGACTACGTTGCCGGAAAGGCTTTGGATGGTCTTTTCAGTGTTGTAGCCGGAGAGGAAAAGAAAATCCGGCAGGATCCCGCGGCAAGAACCACGGAATTGCTCCAGAAAGTATTTGCCAAATAGGAGGATGCGGTTATGGCGGATAATGACTCAAAGGCGTTTTCCTTTTCCAGGAGAATGATTGGATGGTCGATCCTGGGGCTGGTGATCATAGGTTCGATTTCCGTCGGTATTTTCGCTTCACAGGTGCTGTTCCATAATCCCCAGCCCGGTTTGTCCACTGCAAGGACTGGATCGTCAAATATGCCCGCAACGGCAATCATTTTGTTTATGGCTATGGGGATGGTTTTTTCTTTAATCGGGATGATTTCATACGCTCTGGTGATTGCGACGAACTGCTTCACTTTCAGGTATGACAAACCAGTCTGGCTGAAGGGATTCACTTTGCGGCTCCGGCTGGTCAACATAGTTGTGCCTCTTTTCATTCTCCTCGGGCTCGGATCCCTGGCGACTGTTTTATTCGGAACGATTCTGACAATAATCGGTCTGCCTCTGAAAGTCGCAATTCTCCTTCCGTTTTTCTGCGTGCTTGTTCCGGGGCAGTTCTTGCTTGCCTGGTTCAATATCTGGGTGCCGATGGAAAAAACGCTCATTCGTAAACGACTCCTGGCGATCGGAATCGCCCCAGAACGGATGAACGATGGATTTTATGCGGGGATCTCGGATCCGTCGGTCAGCAGTTTTGCAAAAGGGCTGATTGAAGACGATGTCGGAATGATATGGCTGGATGCCGATGCAATAGTCTACCGTGGCGATGCGCGGAGCATGGAGATCAAACGCAGTCAGCTGTTGCAGATTGAAAGGACGGTTGACAAAGGGAGCATGGCGGCCTATGCGGGAGCGGTTCATGTGATCCTCCGCTGGCAGGATGAAAAAGGCGTTCAGGTCCGGACGCGCATCCATGTCATGAACTGTTTCACCCTCTCCGGGATTGCGCGTTCCTTGGATAAACTTGCAAATGACCTCAAGTGCTGGCAAGGGCCTGTTGAAAAATAAGGC
>CAMCYE010000148.1 GCA_945883805.1 Victivallis vadensis
AATTGAAAATCTGCCAGCAGGTTGCTGGCGGTCCGGTAAGATGGAATGGAACGCCGGCACCCTTGCCGGCATTATAGGCTGGAGGATAATCATGACAGAAAAAAAGAACATTACAGAAAAAGCCTCGGAACTGCGCAAGCGGGCGGAGCAGAAGGCGGTTCAATCCCCAGAAAATACCAAGTCGCTCTCCCACGAGGAAACTCAACAGGTTCTCCACGAACTGCGGGTTCACCAGATAGAACTGGAGATGCAGAACGAGGAGCTGCGAACCTCGCAGGCGAAGCTGGATGCCGCGAGGACGCGCTATTTCGATCTATATGATCTGGCGCCTGTGGGATATTTAACGATAAGCGAGCAGGGGGTGGTTCTGGAGGCCAATCTCACCGCCGCCACTCTGTTTGGCGAGGACCGTGGCTTATTGTCCAAGCGTCCTTTCTCCCAGTTAGTCATAGACGAAGACCAGGACATCTACTATCTGCACCGGAACCAGCTCCTAGAGACCAAGGAACCGCAGTTGTTTGAACTACGGATGCTGAAACAGGATGAAGGTATATTTTGGGCGAATCTGGCGATGACTGCGACGAAAGAAGTTGACGGTGCGACTGTGTGCCGCATTGTGGTCAGCGACATCACTGGGCACAAGAAGGCGGAGGAGGCGCTTAAGAGGAGCCAGACATTGCTCGCGGAAACTGAAAGAATTGGGAAGGTGGGTGGATGGGAATTCAACATTGATACCGAAAAACAGACTTGGACGGAAGAGATCTACCGCATCCATGAAGTTGATTTCTCATACGAGCCGAATGTGAAAAACGGGGTCAAATTCTATACCCCGGCATCCCAGTCGATTATTGAACTGGCGGTGCGGGAAGCCATCGAGCAGGGCAAATCCTACGATCTGGAACTCGAAATAATCACCGCCAAAGGCAATTTTCGGAGCGTACATGCCGTGGGAAGGGCGGATTTGGAGCACCGCAGAGTTTATGGTTTCTTCCAGGACATCACTGAACGCAAGAAGGAGGAGGCCACTCTTTCGCGGATGGCTCAGGAGTGGCAGCGCACCTTTGATTCCATGAGTGAGGCTGTCTGGATTCTGGATAAGGATCAAATAGTGTTGCGCTCGAACAAGGCGGCGGAACATTATTTTCACAGACCGTGTGAGGAGATGGTGGGAAAACACTGCTGGGAGATTGTACACGGTACGACGCAACCTATCCCAGAATGTCCCGCCATGCGTGTGCGGAAGAGTCTACGCCACGAGAGCCAGGAGCTGAAGATTGGCGAGGAGTGGTTTGATATCGCGGCGGATCCGATCCTGAATACGGAGGGGCAGTTTAACGGTGTCGCCCACATCGTCACAAATATCACGGCTCGCAAGAATGCCGAAATGGAGAAAGCCCTCTTGGAACTACAGCTCCGGGAATCCCAGAAAATGGAGGCTGTGGGACAACTGGCTGGCGGCATATCGCACGACTTCAACAATCTGCTTTCGATTATCAACGGATATTCACAGATGCTTCTCGTGAGCCCCGACCTGAAAGAAAACTTAAAACAACAGACAGAAGAGATACAGCAGGCCGGTGAACGGGCTGCAGTACTGACCCGACAGCTCCTTTTGTTCAGCAGGCATCAGCATGTCGAGTTCAGGATTATTGATCTTGATGCAATAATTTCAGGCATGGAGAAGATGTTGCGCCGTCTTATCAGGGAGGATATCATTGTAAACAGGAAAATAGGGCCGTCCCTCTGGCATATCAAAGCGGATCCCGGCAGTATCGAGCAGGTGATAATGAACCTGGTCATCAATGCCACTGATGCAATGCCGGATGGCGGAAAATTGACCGTCGAAACCGAAAATGTGAAAGTTGACGAGACCAGCCGCCTTGGCAATCATTCAGACATTAATCCGGGGCTTTATGTAATGCTTTTAATAAGCGATACCGGCTGTGGAATGGATGACAAGGTTAGAAAACACATATTTGAACCGTTTTTCACGACCAAGGAAGTCGGCAAAGGCACAGGTTTGGGATTGGCCACCGTGTATGGTATTGTTAAACAAAGCAACGCCCATATTGATGTTCAGAGTGAACTTGGAAAAGGGACAATATTCCGGATTTATTTCCCGAAGACTGTGGATGAAGGTGTCTCCAATGAAAAGCAGAAGGATGCGGCAATCATGCCAAAAGGCAGTGAAACTATTCTGCTCGCGGAGGACGAAGACAGCATGCGCAAGATGCTTCAGAATTTCCTCCAGTCGCTCGGATATGTCGTTATTCCCGCCCGCAATGGAAAAGAGGCGTTGGAGATTATTGAAAAGCGAAAAGGACAAATCAACCTTCTGTTTACGGACATTGTCATGCCCGGAATGAAAGGATTTGAACTGGCTAAACAGGCAAGAAATCTGTCGCCTGAAATAAAACTGCTTTTCATGTCGGGATATGACGGCAAGCCTGCCGACACCGATAAAACGATGCAGACAAGCGATGATTTCATACAGAAACCCCTTGTCCTGCATACCCTATCCGTAAAGCTCCGCGAGATTCTGGATGGTAAGAGGTAAAGGGCTTATGCGGGAAAGCCTTTGGTGTCTCTAGCGGCGAAACTCCGATCTGCCGATTGTATTCCTTCTCCGTGCCTGTCCGTGTTTGTCATTGTTTCCCTTTTTCCCTTTCCTTCACCTCTTTCCTCATCCTGTACATCCTCTCAGAAATACCGCCTTCCTCAAGAAACTTCTTCTCGTGTGCCGCCAACTGCCGCCGTGTCAGATAGAGCGCAAGATTCAACAGAGACAGCGCCCCGTTCGCCGCAATCTGATCAGGCGGCAATGTCTTCCCGGATTTTTCCCACACATCCTTGACCCATTTCCGGAACTCTTCAAGCGACTTCACCTGTCGCCCCTTAAGATCCATCAGCGCCGGATGTTGGGGCGACCACTCCTCCAGCTTCCTCTTTTGGAGATATTTCCTGTAATCCTTGGCCAACTCGTCCATGCAGCCAATGGCGATTCCGGTAAGCTTGATTTCACTTTTCTTGGAAATGCCGGAATCAACAGATCCTTCGGCAATATTTTGAAAACCGGAACGCCCAGATTGAACCATCTGATCATGCGTACGATCCGAAACCGGAATGTACTTCTCGCAAAACAATACCGTTACATCAAAGATCAACTCCGCCAACTGATACGAAAGCAATCTCTTGTACCCGCCATGCTTCGGCAAAAGACTTTCATTCTCGCTCATGCTGATCTGCCCTCCCTTGCTAAGTACACGACACTGACAGACACCGACCAACAAAGACAAGAATGACCGCCGACACCACTGCTGCTTGCTGGCAGATCATCTCCAGTATTGGCTCCGTATCTGTTATTGTCATTTTCTTGGTCCGTGTTTGTCTTTGTCTGTCAGTGTCACTTTCTCTTCTTCATTCCGAGTTACTTCTGCATTTGAATTTTTCCGAAGCGTTTTTCCATTTGCCCGGGAAATCGCGGCACTGCGCCGGTCGTATGTCGTATATCTCGCATCGTGGCGGATCTCCGGAGAAAAATATGCATGTGCCATCGGGGTTTTCGTTAATGGAGAGGTTTCTGCGGTCGGCGGTTAGAATTGTCATCCTGTCAATGAATTCCAATACGTTCATTCCGAGCCGGGCTGCGATCTTGTCCGCCTCATCCTGTGAAATCCGCACGTAACCGTGCCATCTGCAGCAGTCGCCACAGCGAAGACACTTGAAGTTTGAGGAGTCGGATTTTTTCATAACTTAATGTGGTACAGGCGTCTCGCCTGTGTTTTTTAATTAAAAGATAAGAACAGGCGAGACGCCTGTATCACATTCTTTATATGATCATAGTATAAATTTCCCGTCCGGGAAATTTATTAGAACATGCCGGTGATGTTGCCATCGTTGTCAATGTCAATTTTCTTGTATGCTGGGTTTAGCGGAAGACCGGGCATGCGCATTATGTCGCCGGTGATCGGCACTAGGAAACCTGCGCCGGATGCGATCTCTATATCCCTTACGGTTACCAGGAAATCCTTCGGTCTTCCGAGCAGTTTCGGATTGTCCGAGAGGGAATTCTGAGTCTTGGCTATGCAGACCGGAAGTTTTTCCAGTCCGAGTTTTTTGATGAGTTCAATGTCCTTGAGCGCCTTGGGAAGATAGTCGACTTTCTTCGCCCCGTAGAGTTTTCCGGCGATTGTGAATATTTTTTCCTCAATCGTCATTTCGAGTTTATAGAGGGGATGAGACTTTGGCTTTCCGGAAGTGATGGAGACCAGTTTTTCGGCCAGGTCAAGCGCGCCGTCACCGCCTTTTTCCCAGGCGCAGGAGTATGAATACGGGATTCCCCTGTCCTTGAGAAGTCCGGACAGTGTTTCAATTTCCTTGTCCGTGTCGCCGGAAAACCTGTTTATGGCGATTACGGCCTTTGCACCGAAATTGAGTATGTTCTCATAATGTTTTTCCAAGTTGGAGAAACCTCTTGTAATTGCGTCGGTGTTTTCCTCACTGAGCTTTTTGAATTCGGCTCCGCCATGGTATTTAAGTGCCCTTACAGTGGCCACCAGAACGACTGCGCTCACTTGGAATTCCGCCTTTCTGGCGACAATGTCGAAGAACTTTTCAGCACCAAGCTCGAAAGCGAAGCCTGCCTCAGTTATCGCATAGTCTCCGAGTTTCAGCGCAAGTCTTGTGGCGATTATGGAATTGGCGCCCTGTGCGATGTTCGCAAACGGGCCGCCGTGGATGAGGACGGGATTGTTTTCGAGTGTCTGCACAATGTTCGGCTTGAGCGCGTCCTTGAGGAGTGCGGTGGCCGCGCCTGCGACATTCAGATCCCTTGCGAAGATCGGGTTTTTATCCTGGTCAAGCCCTATGAGGATGTTTTCAATGCGGCTCTTGAGCTCGGAATAGCTTTCGGAAAGACAGAGTATCGCCATGATCTCGCTTGCCGCGGTGATGTCGAATCCGGTCTCTCGCGGATATCCGTTTTTTGTGCCGCCGAGGCTTATGACGATGTCGCGGAGCGCGCGTTCGTTCATGTCCATGACCCTCTTCCAGTGGATTGTGCGCGAGTCTATTTTGATTTTACCCCAGTGCAATTCGTTGTCTACCGCTGCCGCGATGAGGTTGTGCGCTCTTTCGACGGCGGGGATATCGCCTGTGAAATGGAGATTGATGTCTTCCATAGGGGCGATCTGCGCGCGACCGCCGCCAGTGGCTCCGCCCTTCATTCCGAAAACTGGGCCTAGCGAGGGCTCGCGGAGGGCGAGAATTGAGTTATGTCCGGCTTTCCTGAAGGCGTCGTGGAGTCCTATGGAAGTAGTGGTTTTGCCTTCTCCAGCTGGAGTAGGGGTGATTGCGGATACCAAGATGAGTTTTCCATCCTTTTTGTTTTTGAGCTCATTGCAGAGGTCAAGCGAAATCTTCGCCTTGTAATCGCCGTATTTTGAAAGATGTTTTTCCGGTATTCCCGCCGATCTGGCTACTGCCGATATCCCCTTGAGATTTAATTTTTCGCCCATTGTTTCCTCGCTTTTGTTGATTTCGCATTTTGTTAGATGTAAATATTCAATGAAGGACATACTTCAGTGAATATGGTTCGTTTTCATTTTGAGTGGGTAAACACACAAAATATGAAAATAATTGAATATTCAGTCTTTCTACCCACTCGATCTGAGAAGGAGCCGTGAATATTTACCTTCTTACCGGCTTCGCACACCGTTATCCATGAGTTTTTCGAACTGCGGACGGTGTTCTTCTACGATCTTGACGCTCAGCTCGAAAATGCGCGACATG
>CAMCYE010000149.1 GCA_945883805.1 Victivallis vadensis
ATCTGGATTTATTCCAGCGTGCCTTCCATAAGATTCGTCGCAAGCGGAGCGGGCTGGGCGCATCGGCTTTTCAGCTCAATATGTTTCCGAGACTTTGATGACAGTTCGAATGAGTGCATGATTTCGAGGACATGGTATGCGAGTTCCCCTGAAGCCCTGTGTGGCCTTCCGGACTTCACGGCGCATGCGATGTCGGCCGCGCCGATTATGCGGCTGTTTTTCGCGTAACTGTGTGTCAGCACTGATTCGGACCAGTTATCGTTTCCGGGCCTGAAAATCTTTACCGGACCTCCAAAAGTGTTCGGATCCGGAACCATGAGGCTCCCTTCCGACCCGTAGATTTCAATCGGACTGTGATTATGTTTGTAGCACTCCCAGCTTATGACAACCGTAATCTTCGCGCCGTTGTGAAATTCAAGAGTTCCCGAACAGTGGGTGGGAACCTCGACCTTGATCTTCTTCCCGAAATGTTCCTTGCATCCCGCAGTCCTTACAGGGAAAGACGCCTGCGTGGAGGCTGAAACGGTTTTTACCGGACCGAGCAGATGGACAAGGGCCGTCATGTAATATGGACCCATATCAAACATCGGACCGGCTCCGGTCTGATAGAAGAAGAACGGGTTCGGATGCCAGGCTTCGGGGCCGCGCCCCATCATGAAAGCAGTTCCTGCGACAGGTCTGCCGATCCAGCCGTCGTCAATGATTTTCCTGCATGTCTGGAGTCCGGCACCGAGAAATGTGTCCGGAGCGCAACCCGCCCTGAGCTTTTTCTTTTGCGCAAGTTCAATTATTTTCCTGCCGTCCCCGAGTGTGATTGCGAGAGGCTTCTCACAGTGGACATGTTTGCCGGCGTTAAGCGCCTTTAAATTTATCTCTGCATGGGCGGCGGGAATAGTGAGGTTCACAACCAATTCCACTTCCGGGCTTTTAATCAGTTCGTCAACCGTCATGGCTTTGACCTTATGTGCTGTGGCTTTCGCTTCAGCCGCTGCCATGTTTATATCGGCGCATGCGACAATCTCGATGTCGCTGAACGTCGGAGCGTTGGTGAAATAAGTTTCACTTATGTTTCCGCAGCCGACTATCCCGATTTTCATTTTCCTTGCAGGCATGGTTATTTATTCCCCTCCGCAAGTTTGTTTGCAACAAGGTACTTGTAACTGTCCTCGACAGCCTGGAACATGTCGGTGTCGCATTTGTCCAGCTCGACGATCAGCCAGCGCAACACTTTCGGATCGGCGGCTTTTATGACTTTCGGGACATCCATTCTGCCTTTCCCGACGGCGAGCATCGCCTTACCCTCTTCGAGCGGTCCGTCCTTGATATGGAGCAGGGGTGTTCTTCCCTTGAATTTGGCAACCTGTTCAGCGGGATCGTTTGCACCGAAATTGGCGGCCCAGTATGTGTCTAATTCGAACAGTACTCCCGGACAGAGGGGGGCGAAATGGTCATAGGCGAGTTTGCCGTCCACCACGCAGAATTCCCACTGGTGATTGTGCAAGAAGACGTTCAGATTGGCTTTCCTGAGTTTTTCAACTATTCCGTTAACTGTTTCCGCTGTCTTCTTTATGGAGTCAAGGTCTTTGTATTCATTCCGTCCGAAACCTGTGGCAACCATGTCGAGCCCGAGTATCTTCGCCGTATCTTCCACTTCCTGGAGGTTGTCCGGGTTTGCCCATGGTCCATGGCTCGAGGAGACAACCATTCCCAGATCTTCGACGATCTTCCTGAATTCCGCAGGCTTGTAATTGTATAGTCCGGCAGGTTCAACACCCTTGTAGCCCATCTGGGCGACACGCTTGAGAACTCCTGCAAAATCCTTCTGTGCTTCCTGACGCAATGAATACAGCTGAATTGAAATTGGTTTCATTCGGATCTCCTCTTGTTGTGAAATTGATAAAACATATAGTATTGCGTAGGTTAACCCGAATAATCGCATATGGCAATTGACTAAAAATATGATATATTGACAAAAAATATTCTTTCCGGTGTGGAAAACATATGCCAGTGAACATGAAATTAATCAATGTCAGCTATTACAGGGCGCCCGACAGGGTGAAGATCAATCCGTTCATTATCCGGAAAGGGTTTGAGTACATTGAAATTCTGACTGGCGGAAAAGTTCTTTTCGTGCTTGACGGCAGGGAACAGATTTTTGAATGCGGAACAATGTTCTGGCATATTCCCGGTGACTCCACCATTCATGAATATCTTCCGGATTTCCCGTATGAATGCCTGTGCTTGAGATTCAAAAGGGAAAAAGAACCTTCGGGGAGAATCTTCCCGAGGGTGACAATATGGGAGGACAGGGAGGAATCCCTGAGCTTTTCCGGCAAGGTGATAAAAGCTTTCCATGATGAGGATTTCGACCGGGGGCTGATATCGCAGTACGTCTGCTCCAAGGTCGCCTGGGAGGCTGCCTCCTGCCTGAAACGGAAACCGGAATCCGATATACCCTCATCGCTTAAAAGCCTGCTTGCTTTCATCGGGAGTCATTATCCTGAAGACCTCGCAATAGCGGATCTTGCAGGGGCGTCCGGGATCAGTGTTCCTCATCTCCATTCCCTTTCGAGAAGATTTCTGAATACAAGCCCACATGTCATGCTGCTCAACAGGCGACTTCAGGAAGCGAGAAGGCTTCTTGCCATGACCAATGATGAAGTGAAGACGATCAGCGCAGACTCCGGATTCGCCAATGTCGAAACTTTCTGCCGCGCGTTCAGGAGGAAATTTCAGACTTCACCCGGAGAATTCAGGAAATCAAACTCCCCGAAACATATCCTGAAAAACGTATGACCCGTTATTACAGACAAATTTCATATATTTTGTGCATTTACCCGCTTAAAATGAAAACGAACCAGTAAATTATGGATAACGTGAAAGAAATGGAGATGGGATTATGATAAAATTGTTCAAGATCATGTTGTGGCTGGCCGGAATATCAGTCATGCTTTTAATTGTCGCTGTCGGCGCTGTTTGCTGTCTGGCATATATGGCGATAGACGAGAAACCGTTTGATGTTCCGGCGAGGATGCCGGACATGGACGCGTCCGCAAGCGTTTACAGGAAACTGGATTTGACCAACGTCTTAATGTCCTCTTTCAGGAAGCATAAGAAAGGAGAGGCGGTAGACAAAGCTAAAAAAGTTGAGCTGAACGGAAAGGAGGTCAACGCAGTGTTGATCGCCGCCCTTGTTTTTGCGGAACAGGCCCTGTCCGGAAAAGCTGGCGCAAAAGAACTCCGGGACGCCTCCTTCGCTGACGGGGCATTTACAGTCCTGGTATCCAAAAACATAAATTTCAAAACGCCTTTCGGGTCCTATCTCAACCTGAAGATAACATTTGTCCCGGGAATACAGGACGGCCATTTCAAGGCGGAGGCAAGAGGACTGAGGATCGGCTCCTTGGATTTTCCGGTTTCCCTCATTAAAGATAATATCGATGTTGAACTCTATAGAGTTGAAAAGTCTCCGGACGGGCAGGCTGTCCTGGACGTTGTTTCAGGGCTCAATGTCGAAAAAGATAAACTGACAATAGTCTACAGTCCGGAAAAGCTGCTGGGATTCATGATGCAGAAAGGAATTTTGGACGGTGGTGCAATGCTTGGCGGCGGCGTACCTCTCCAAGGAAAGGAATGAATGGTAATTAATTAGAGCCTCCTGAGATCAGGGACATGAGGGACAGATTTAGGGACGGAAGGGACTTGGAAAAATCGAAGACCTCGGAAGAGCAATGCGCGTGTGTTATTTTCCACTGTCCCTCAAGTCCCTGATGTCCCTATGGTCTCTTTTTTTCGAGGTGAATTATGAATTTCCAGCTTCCACACTTGATCAGCGAAAAAAGCAGAAGTAGATTTGGCTACGTGCGATTTTTACGAAAGGAATCTCATATGTCTGAGTCTGGATTCATCCCGGTATTTGGCGGCTACGAAAAGCTTTATTCGTACCAGCGGGCAAAGGTTGTTTATAAAGGTACGGTTTATTTTGTTGATCGCTGGGTGCCTCGTATTTCCCGGACAACCGACCAGATGGTACAGGCGGCCCGTTCTGGGAAACAGAATATAGTGGAGGGAAGTCTTGCGTCCGCCGTCTCCAAGGAAACCGAAGTCAAGCTTACCGGCGTTGCTTTGGCAAGTCTTGGAGAACTGCTGGAGGATTACCGGGATTTCCTCTATGTGCGCGACATTCCCGAGTGGCCTGCAACCCATCCTTATGCTAGAAGGCTTTCACAATTATGCCGCACTCCCGGAGCGGATTACGAGATATTCCGCAAGGGAATCGAACATGATGACCCAGCTATCAGCGCAAATGTGCTGGCCGGTCTAACACGAGTTGCGATACGACTTTTAAATGGTCAGCTCGACCGGCTGGAACGCGACTTCGTGCAGGAAGGCGGTCTTCGTGAAAGGATGACTCGTGCCCGGATTGATTTCCGCAGTGAAGCCGGAATTATCGAACAACGCCGTTCCGCTACCCGGATTTCAATTGTGAAGTAAATAAATTTGCGTCGCTAATTTATCCTTCTATGATTTTTGTATTCCTGCAATATCAGTTCAGCATTTTTGCGAGGGCTGCGAACTGTTTCACGGTGAGCTCTTCGGCGCGGGCGTCTTTGCTTATGTTGAGGGCGGCCATGGCGGCTGTGATCTTGTCCGGATCGAATATCGTCGATATCTGCTTGAACATTTTCTTGCGCCGCTGTGAAAAGGCCATTCTGACAAGATTGCGGAAAATTTCCCTCTCCGCGAGCGGGAGGTAATCCGGTTTTCTGGTGAACTTCAATATCGCGGATTCCACTTCCGGCGCAGGGAAGAAAACCTGCGGCGATACTGTCCTCAGATATTCTACATTGTACACCGCCTGGACGGTGACGGACAGTGAACCGTAATTTTTCGTTCCGGGTCCTGATGCCAGCCGCATTCCAGTTTCCTTCTGGAGCATGAAGATCATGTCAATCGGTGGAGTTTCAATCTGGAGGGTGTCGGCGATGAACGGGCTTGAGATGGAGTAGGGGAGGTTGGCGACAATGCGGAATTCGCAGGTGAAAAGTTCCGCCAGGTTTATCCTGCAAGCGTCGCCGACGACAAGTTTGAAATTGGGGTTTGTAATGGATTTCTGAAGGTATTCCGCAAGACGTTTGTCCAGCTCGATGGCGGTGACTTGCGCCCCCGATGCCAGAAGTTTACGTGTCAGGGAGCCGAGTCCGGGCCCGATTTCAAGGATATGGTCGCCCTCTTTCGGATCCGCGCGCCTGCAGATGAAGTCGAGGAGGTTGTCGTCAATCATGAAATTCTGTCCGAAACGTTTCCCCGGATGTACTCCGAGTTCTTCGAGCAGAGGAAGAAGTTCTTTTTTATTCATGAAAAAATCGTCCAATGGATTGTTGAGGTGACAGATTTAGAAATGTATATTTTTCAATTTCTTTGGTCTGATTTTGGAGTGCGGTGGCTCGACACCGCTTTTTAATTTCGCGGAGCGAATCAGAAAATAAATAAAACGACTCCGTCGTAAACCAAAGCGCAGTCAAGCCTGCGCACTCCAAAGATTGCTACGCAATCATAAAATCTCCAAATCATCCAATCACTAAATCGCTAAATTATCAATGCCCGTGTCCGCAGGCGCCGGCGCAGCAGGAACCTTTTGCCGAGGGGCATGACTCCACCCTTGAACACGGTGATTGTGATGCGCCAAGTGAGACTGAGGCTGAAAAAGTGGAGAGCTTGCGTTCGACTTTGGAGCCCGAGCACTTTGGGCAGTTCACTTTTTCAGACGAAGATTTCACCAG
>CAMCYE010000150.1 GCA_945883805.1 Victivallis vadensis
ATGAAAACCATAAACCCGGCGATCCCTGCCCCTTTCGGCCTTTATGGTTTCTGTTAGCTTTGCGGTGTCCAGGACTTCCGAAAAATCTTTCATTATCCCGTCCGGGTTCCTCTGGTATCTTTCAACCATTGCGGGCATTACATAGCCGCCAGCCTCCAATGATGCCGCCCGGTCTAGCTGTGATTTCAATTCCGGGTGCAATGGGATGTGAACTTTCCTTTGAATGGCCTTAGTCTTTTGCGGTGTAGCCGTTATCATGCGGCCAGCAAAGTCTATCTGTGGATATTTTAAGTGAATGGCATCTACAAGCCTGAGCCCTGTAAACATTCCAATGCAGCAAAGCAGTTTCATTTCAGGCTTGTTTGAAATTTTACATTCCTTTTTATCAATGGCATCAAATATTGATTTCAGTTGGTCCGCTGTAAAATCTTTCCGGTTCATCTGCCCGCCGTTTTTCCGCTGTATTCCGCTGAAGGGTGTTTTTTCAGTATTGCATACGACCTTAAAAACCAGATTAAGCCCCTGAATATGATAATTGAAAGTGTTGGCCGTGATTCCCCGTTTCAGTCTTTTTTCTTCAGCTGTCAGTTCCTTTTTTTCTTTCGCCTTTTTTCCGGTGTCTTTCTTATCTTCCTTTTTCCATAAGTGGGTGGCGTATAATTCCGCCTCTTTTTCCGTTATCTGATTTATCTTTTCAATTTCCGGATGGTTCATTTTGAGCCATCCGTAAAACTGATTGAAAAACCTTTCATAGTTTCCAAGGGTTCCCGCGCTGGACTGAGGACGGGTTGAGCTTTTCAGATATTGTTTCCAAACGATTTCTAGCGGGAATTTCACATCGGAAAGTAAATCCCTAGTTTCTGCAATATGCCGGGTGACCTTTTCCGCCGTGTTCGCCATCATGGCCGGAGTTAGGATTTCCTCTCGCCGTGTTTGCGCTTCTCGAAGGTTTGCAGTTTTTAGGCTGACGATTTTTCTTTTGCCACGGATATTATACTGTAAATAATAATTCCCATCCTCTTGTCTCTGGAATAGATGACCCTTGCCCGCGCTTTTCATTTTGTACCGCCTTTTGATTTAATTTGCATTAACTGGATGCAATGTAAATTGATTATTTCAAATATGACGTTTGAAAACGATAAAGCAAACAAAAAGGATACATTATTTTTAAAATGAGGCTAGTTCTTCACGTTGCCAACGTGAATGTCGTGGGTTCAATTCCCATCGCTCGCTCCATTTCTCTGCCTTGATTATAAAGCACTTACACTCAAAAAGCCTCTGCGAGACATTCCCTCGTTCAAAGCCGTTTAAAATGCACTTTGCCGGATTTTTACAGTCTTCCTCTTGATTTCACTACAGGGATGCTTATGTTCAGTTCATGCGAGAATTAAAATTCCTGTTAGGCTGAAAATGAATAAACATTGCACCGTAATCCATGACAAGAAAAACAGCAAAGCCGTTGATAAAGCTGTCAGATACGGCATAGACATTAGTCTGCTCGACATCAATCTCGGAAAAACTCAGGAACAAAGGATTCAAGACATCAATGATGCCTGGCTTGCCGTCCTTGAACTGCAAAAGGCCGTAAAATTAAATGGCAAATGACTTCATAGGCGTGCTTGAACTTCTCATTGACCACAATGTCGAGTTTATCCTTGTGGGGGGGCTTGCCGCATCTGCTTATGGAAGTCCGCAAGTCACACAGGATGTCGACATATGCATCGATCTTTCATTGAAAAATATCGTCCGTCTGAAAAAAGCAATGGCTGCGATAAAACCTGTACACAGGATGCATCCGTCCAAACCTCCTTTCAATGATGAGCCCTCAAGGCTTGAAACATTCAGGAATATTTATCTTTCAACTGAATACGGGCAGATTGACTGTCTCGGGGAAATCATGGGGATAGGGTCTTTCAAGGAAACCTTGGAGAGCAGTACTGAGCTTGAAATCAGGGGAAAAAAATGCAGGATAATTACACTTGAAGCCCTGATAAAATCCAAGGAAGCCCTCGGTAGGCCGAAGGATAAGGAGGCGGTGGTAATTCTCAAGGCTCTGCTCGAAAAAACAGCAAAATCCCGTATTTCGTAGGTACGTATTCAGTGAATCTTTACTTTCTTCTCACGTCTTCACTCTGAAATTCGTTTTCTACTTTCCAAATTCTACCTTATAATTCCCGAATTTCTATTTCTTTCTTTAAGAATGTGGAACAGGCGTCTCGCCTGTTCCTAATTATTGATCTTATACTACAGGCGAGACGCCTGTACCACATTCGTTCATGCCATACGCATTTATTTGATCTTGTATTTGTATTTCCCTACGCTCATTATTCATCAAAGCCTGTTTGGCTTTTGCCATCAATTCATACTGCGGAATATGTAATCCGGACGGAAACCCGGCTTCGCCTTTTTGAGATGGGAGCAATTCGTTATTCCCGTAAGCACCAGTCCCGATGTGAATCCGAACCTGTTTGCGCCGCAGATGTCCGACGCAAGGGAATCTCCGAGCATCAGAACGCGCTTCCGCTGAAGTTTTGACGGAAGATTAAATCTTGTTTTCAATATGTCAAAAGCATAATTAAAAATGGCACTGTAAGGTTTTCCAAGATAGACCGGCTTGATTTTTATCCCGTAATCGCCGAGGATGGTGCAGATGAAACGGGCCTTGCCACCAGCCCCTATGCCCAGTTCCCCGTTCGGCCCGTTCGGCCAGTAGCTGTCAGGATTTGGAACTATTAATGGACGACTAGGATATCTTATGAAATAATTCATCGCCGAACTTATATTCGACTGCCAATTATATGTTCCCTCCCCGACAATCACTCCGGCGCATTCGTATATTTTTTCCGTGCGCTTCTCTATCTTGAGACCCGCATTCTCGGCATAATCGGGTTTTCCGAGATCACCCATGACAAAAAACTTTTTGCCCGAAAGTCCCTTCTCCCTGGCAAAAGGTTTCAAGGCGTCGCCACAGGAAATAATCTCATCCGCTTTTATGTCTAAACCGGCTTTCTTCAGGAACCCGCTTTTTTCCTTGGTGGAATGATTGCCATCATTGGTCAGGAGGAAAAACGGAAAACTGCTGTCCTCAAGTTCCCTTATCAGGTCCGGCACTCCGGGCATTACTTTCTTTCCAGAAATAAGGGTGCCGTCAATATCGAAAAGAAGAGCGCTGAATTCGCAGCTGCTCTTATCCCACCATTTTAAAAATGTCCGATTCAATTTATTCTGCATTTTCCTGCCTTTTTGCAACATCATGTCCTTTCTTCTTAACCCGTCCCTTCAGGACGGAAACAATTTGATAATGAAACCTGTGGGTGCCACAGGTTTCATTATTTCTCTATTCCCACTCTTGCGGGGAGTCCGGACTTATAATAATGCTTCACTTCCTTCATCTCCGTCACGAGGTCGGCAACTCTTATAAGGCGTTTATCCGCATTCCTCCCGGTAAGGACAAGTTCAACGCTTGCGGGCTTCGCCTCAATCAGTTCGAGAACATCCTCCACCTCGACAAGCCTGTATTTGTTTGCAACGGTGATTTCATCCAGGATGACCATATCATACTTCCGTGAAGCCACTATTTTCCTGATTTCACTGAAGCCTTTTCGCGCAAGCCTGATATCATCATCATCCGGGGTACTCCTGATAAAACATTCCCTGCCGAACTGTTTTACTGTTATTCCGGGTGCGAATTCCGCAATTGCCTTATGCTCGCTACAGGGCAACCCCTTGGCAAACTGCCCGATGAAAACCTTAAATCCGGCACCTGTGGCTCGGAGGGCGAGTCCAAGAGCGGCAGTTGTTTTCCCTTTACCATTGCCGGTATATATCTGCACGCAACCTTTTTTAAGTTTCGTTTTCATTAAACTCACTTTATATAAATCTTGATTTTTGTGATAAATGCCCCATACTTTAACTATGTTGACTTAACATTTCGCTTTTTAACCGTTAAATTTAGTAAAAAATGAACATTTCCATAAATTCGGTGTCTAAAATGGATGAACCAGTTAAAACAGAGGATTGCGAACTCATCAAGAGCTTCAATTCGGGTTCCGAATCCGCTTTTGATGAACTTGTGAGAAGGCACAGCACCCAGATGTTCAAGGTTGCATACGGCTTTTTAAGAAGTCATGAGGATGCCGAAGAAGTCGTCCAGGATACTTTCGTAAAGGTTTACAGGAACCTGAAAACATTCCGTGGCGACTCAAGTCTTTCGACATGGCTCCACAGGATTCTGTTAAATCTTGCAAGGAACAGATATCATTGGAACAAAAGGCGCGGAGAACAGCAGAAAACAAGCATATCCGAAAACAGGAAAACTCCAGACGGCCGAGACGCCGGGGACATTGATTTCGCCGACATGGCACATTCTCCAGACGCGATGAAGGAAAAAAGCGAAGAAGAGGAGAGGATAATGACAGCCATTTCCGGTCTGCCTGGAACATTGCGGGAGGCAATTATCCTCAGACATATTGAAGACATGCGGTATGAGGAGATTGCCAAGGTTACAGGCGCAAACATCGGAACAGTCAAATCCAGAATCTCAAGGGCACGGGAAGCTCTGACGAAGGTGCTGAAGAGTGAAACTAGGAGTTAGGCGACCAAAGACCGCAACTCTAGTCGTCAGTCGTCAGTCGTCAGTCGTCAGTCGTCGATCGTCGGTCACTGGTCACTGGGAAATTCCTTAGCAAAATGTATCGGGAGTATTGAAATGAACAAGGGTAATGACAATCAGAAACAGTATGGTGGGTGTCCGGGATATGAGTTTTTAAGCTCATATTTTGACAATGAGATTGACAGGGCAAGCGCCGAATTCGCCCACATCCGCTCATGTCCGAAATGCATGGCGGAAATTGATGCCTTCACTAAAATCGGCGGAATCATGAACAGGAATATTTCGAAAGAATGTTACCCTTCCCTTCCAGAAGACATCCTGAAAAAAGTACGGGCGAAAATTTCTGAAGGGAAAAACACCGCAATTCCTTTTTACCTGATACAGTTCATGAAAGTCGCGGCAGTCATTATTGTGATTGTCGGTGTTTTCGCCTATATACAGGGCATCGGCGTAAAAAAAATCCAGGTTTCGGGCACTGGCAGAACAAAAACCGCCCCCGCAGCCTCTTCCATTTCACCTGCCCCCGCCGCAATCCAGAGCTCAAAAAAAATCGCATCGCAAAAATATTTCATGCCTGAAAACGGAATCCAGTTCTCAAATATGCGCAATGTCAGCACCGGACAGGACACAGAGTTCCGCAATCTGCCGCCTGATGGAGATGCCCCCGGGGCGGATCCGGTAAGCATTCCCGATCATGTAACTCACGTATGGACAGTAAAGAATCTTAATAATGCGACCGATGAAGTCAATGCATGCATTGCAAAACTGGGAATTCCAGCCGGCGACATCCGCATCAGCAAAGAGGATGACGGCATGGTCAGGTATTCAATGAACCTGTCTAAAAACCAGATTGCCGGTTTTGTGAAATTATTCGCATCAGCCGGAAACGAGCTTCTATCCCCTCTGGCCCCGCAGCCTGAACAAAACCTTTTCTACGGCAATGCGGCGGATCCGGTCGATTACGAAATCAGACTCGTACAGAAGGGGAAATGAAA
>CAMCYE010000151.1 GCA_945883805.1 Victivallis vadensis
AAGGAATTTCAAAGTTTATGAAAAAACAATGAAGAAAAATTCCAAGAACATGCCTTACGGCATTAACTACAAACGAATTAAGAAAGATTTAGCATTTGTTAGTAGTTAAGCCCGTAAGGGCTGTTCTTTTCTTTGTTTTATGTATTAAAAGTTGCGGCCTTCGGCCGCCTAATTTAATTGATAAAGGTAAAGAGGAGTTTTTTGTGAAGTTTTCATTGCATGCTTTTGTCTTGGTTGTACTGCTTGTAGCCGGATGCAGTAGTACATCTGGGAGTAAAGTTGAAGCCGGTGCTGGAATTGTCGGCGGGGACACGTCCATTGCAGTTGACATCCCAGCATCCGCGCCAGTTGCGGTGGAACAGAAAACCTGCGAAAATACCGATGCCTTGCAGAACGGAAATTCACCTGAGGCGGAACCCCGTTCCCCTGATCTGACCGAGGAATACGGCGGGAGCGATCCGCTTGAAGGATTCAACCGTTCCATGTTTGCGGTCAATAAATACGGATTAAAATACTTCGTGCAGCCGTTTATTATTTTCTGGGGTTCTCTGGTTCCCAAACATGGAATACAGTGTTTCAGGCGATTAGCCGACAATATCGCCTTTCCCAGACGCACATTCAGCTCGCTTTGTCAGGCAAAATTCAAATACGCCGGCATTGACACCTCCCGTTTTCTCATCAATATCACCCTTGGCGTCGCCGGTCTTTATGACCCCGCCCTGGAATGGTTCGACTTGGAGGAGCAGGACGAGGATTTCGGACAGGCTTTTGCCGTATGGGGTATCGGGCCCGGATGCGTGCTTCATCTGCCGGTACTGGGGCAGTCCAATGTCCGCGACAGTGTCGGTAAGATTTTCGACTACGCTTTTGATCCGAAGACCTATGTCCCATATCCCGGAGTTTTTGGATTCACGATGCTTAATGAAAGCGCGCACCGCTATCGCGACATGGACACTTTTTACCGGGCAAACTACGATCCTTACGAACTGCTTAAAAGACTCTATGCTTCAGAACGTTATTTCAAGATCAATGATTATGACCGGAAGGAGAGGATGATGGAATATCAGGGCAGGCTCTCTGCGGAGGAGCAGGAAGTCCTGCTACCGGGTCCGGATCCGCTGCTTGATGAAACGGTCATCTGCGGTTTCAAGTCACAGGCTGGACATATCGACACACTTAGAATAAGTATGGTGAGTATCCAGAATGAAAACAAAAGCATGTGGGTTGATGCGTCTTTATGGAACAGTGATTTTTATAATCAGGGATCCATCCGTTCAGTGGAGGTGATCAAGGGTAAAGACGGGATGCCGTACAAGGTGTGGTATCAGAAATCGGATGACGCGCCCATTGCCGTGGTCATCCCCGGTTTCGGTTCGCATTTCACAACCAAGCATGTCTCGGCGATTTCGGAAATTCTTTTCAACCAAGGATACACGGTCGTCGCTTTGAATAATGCGTTCAACTGGGAGTTCATGAGCACTGCGGCATCCGTGCCGGTGCCTGGTTACACCCCCTCTGACGCCGAGGATGTGAGGACGGCTATTGCTGCGGTAATAAAAGACCTAGAGGGCAAAGGGCTCCATTTTCAGGCTAAAATCCTTGTCGGTTATTCGCTTGGGGGAATACACGCACTGTTTATAGCGGCAAGCGAGAAATTGGACCCGAAATTGAAAATAGACCGTTATGTTGCTGTCAATCCACCGGTTGACACGGTGAAATCAGTTTCAACCATTGATGAAATTGGGCTTGCATGGAAAAAATGGCCGAACGGACAGGTTTTCGAGCGCGGAGTTTTTGCGGCGGGAAAATACATGGGGATCAGCAAGAGGCAGTATGCGCCTTTCGCGGAAACGGAAACTGCGCAGTCAGGTGGCGATAAGGAAAAAATAAAAGATGAACCTCTGCCGTTCAGCGATATTGAGGCACAGGCGCTGATTTCTTTCAACTACAAGATTACCATGGATGAAATTATTCTCAGCATCGTAAGAAACAATAAGGACATGAACTGTTTCAATAGCCCTTTTTCCTGGGGTAATACAACTGAATTTTATCGCGAAATAAATCAGTGGTCTTTTGTAGACTATTACAGGATGTTCTTGGTCAAATACCGTTCAGACATCGAAAAACGAGCAGTCGCCGGGGATGAGTTGAACGGAAAATCTACATTGTTTGCGATCGGGGATTTCCTGCGGGATTCGCAGGATGTTTTCGTAATCCATTCCTCAAACGATTTCCTGGAAACTCCGGCGGAACGCCAGTGGCTCAAGAAGACAATGGGAGACAGATGTGTTTTCTACAATGTCGGGGGACACCTGGGCGACCTTTATCTTGCCGCACTCCAAAACAAACTGGCATCTTTGGCCGGTGACCTGAAGAAACAGACGGACCCGCCCGATGTCATCGGACAGGGAATCGTCGTTGGCACGTCAGAAGAAAAGAAGTAATGCCATGTCGCAAAGAGCACGACAATAGAAGTGCTGTTAAAAACATCCATGCTGTAGCCGCGTCACTCCGCTGACGCGTTCTTTTCCCGATCAAAGCAACTCGGTATTAGGTGAATTTATACGCCGTTATCCGTAAATGAAGAACGTGCAATAAATTGCACTACTACCAACAAGGAACGCCAGCATCTTGCTAGCATGTATTTTAACGTGGCACAGGCGTCCCGACTGTTCTTATTCTTTCTAAAATCACAGGCGAGCCGCCTGTGCTACTGCGAATGCTGGCGGGATGCCCAAGAGAGACACAGTCAATCCGCCGCGGCGGACAGGTCGGAGTGCCGTCCCCACCTTAAATTCGGCAGTTTTGAAATTACCTCGAATACCAAGATAGCCTTCCGCCTTCGCTGGGAGGACAATGATGGCATGACAAACCGTCGCAAATCAAAGCGCAGTCGAGCCTGCGCACTTCAAAAAGTTGCGGCCATTGGCCGCCTATTTTGACGTTAAGGAATTTCAAAGTTTTGAAAGATTCCAAGTGTCCGAGCGACTGTCGAAGTTCGAAAGTTCTAGAGTTCTAAAGTTTGGCTTAAAACTTAACACTTAAAATTTAATTCCGACCGACGACTAGCGACCAGCGACTGACGACCGAAGTTGCGACGCTATGGCCGCCTAACTTAAACTGCCCGGTACGGCCAGTACGGCTCCGGTGTCCGCACTTGTCGCCATTGCCGCGTATCTCGCCAGCCAGCCTGTCTTGTACCTGGGTTCGGGCGCCGTCCATTCCGATTTCCTTTTCGTCAGTTCTTCGGCTGAGACTTCAAGGGAAATGGATCTTGATGGAATATCTATGGAGATCATGTCGCCTTCCTTGACTAGGGCGATGGTTCCGCCAGCGGCGGCTTCAGGACTGATGTGACCGATGCATGCGCCGCGTGTTCCACCGCTGAAGCGTCCGTCGGTGATGAGCGCGACTTTTTCCCCGAGTCCCTGTCCCATTATATAGCTTGTGGGAGCGAGCATTTCCTGCATTCCGGGTCCGCCTTTCGGTCCTTCATACCTTATGACCACGACATCTCCGGCCTTTACTTTTCCGGCGAGGATTCCAGCGCATGCGTCCTCCTGGCTTTCGAAAATTACGGCAGGGCCGCGGTGTTTGTGCATTTCCGGTGCGACACCGGCGGTTTTCACCACACAGCCTTTTTCCGCAAGATTCCCGTAGAGTATTGCGAGTCCGCCGTCAAGACTGTACGGATTTTCAATTGTCCGTATGACGGTTCCGTCCGGGGCAGGGGCTTTGGAGACGGTTTTGACAAGTGTCTTGCCCGTGACCGTTATGGCATTCTTGTTTATGAGTCCCGGCATTTTTGATATTTCTTTGATGATTGCGCTGATTCCGCCGGCGGCGTCAATGTCTTCCATGTGAAACTTGCTTGATGGGGAAACTTTGCATATATTCGGGGTTTTCCTGCTGATTTCGTCTATTTTTTTCAGGTTGAGGCTGATACCGGCCTCATTTGCGATGGCAAGGGTGTGGAGGACGGTGTTCGTGCTTCCGCCCATCGCCATGTCGAGGACGAGTGCGTTCAGGAAAGCCTGTTCGGTTGCGATATCCTTCGGGAGTGGGCCGCCTGCGAGGGCCATTTTTACGATGAGTCTTGCGGCCTGTTTCCAGAGTTTTTTACGTTTCGGATCTATGGCGAGGATTGTTCCGTTTCCGGGAAGACCCATTCCGAGGGCTTCGGTCAGGCAGTTCATGCTGTTAGCGGTGAACATTCCGGAACACGAGCCGCAGGTCGGGCATCCCTGTCCCTCTAGGTCGGACAATCCCTGCTCATCTAGTTTTCCGACTTTGAGTTTTCCTACGCCTTCAAAGATTGAAATCAGGTCGCAGGCGGAGCCGTCGGCAGTTTTTCCGGCGGCCATCGGACCTCCTGATGCGAAAATTGTAGGGATGTTGAGTCTCATTGCGCCCATGAGCATTCCGGGAACGATTTTATCGCAGTTGGGAATGCATATCATTGCATCGAAAGGGTGGGCGCTGAGCATTGATTCGACTGTGTCGGCGATGATTTCGCGGCTGGCGAGGGAATATTTCATGCCTTCATGTCCCATTGCGATGCCGTCGCAGATTGCCATGGTGTTGAATTCGAACGCGACTCCGCCCGCTTTCTGTATTTCCTTGCAGATGAGTTTGCCGACTTTGTCTAGGTGGCAATGACCAGGAACTATGTTGGTATATGAGTTGCAAACGGCGATGAAAGGCTTGTCGATATCCGCCTTTTTTACGCCTGTCGCATACATCAGGGAACGGTGAGGCGCGCGTTCAAAACCCTTTTTCATGATATCACTTCTCATTTTTTTCTCCTTGAACGGTTGATTTTACGCTGAAATCATATTATTCTGTTCAGCTTTTTGTGAGCTTTCATATTAGCACTAAAATATGCAATCGCAAATTCTAATTTCAGGAGTGGCATTTTTTCATGTTTGAAAACCTTACAGATAAACTGCAGAGAGTGTTCAGGAAGTTGAGCGGGCAGGGGATTCTGACGGAATCCAATATTTCCGAGGCGATGGATCAGATCCGCGATGCGCTTCTTGAGGCCGATGTAAATTATAATGTCGTAAAGGAATTTACAGCGGAGGTCAGAAAGGACTGTCTCGGAATAGAGGTTTTGAAAACCGTGACTCCGGGACAACAGCTAATTAAAATTGTAAATGACCGGCTGGTCGAGTTGATGGGGAAAGATTCGTCCCCTCTCAACACCGGGGGTGCGTATCCGGCGGTCATCATGCTTGTCGGGCTCCACGGCGGCGGTAAAACCACCACCTGTGCGAAACTCGCGCTGAACCTCAAGAAGGACAATAAGAAAGTCCTCCTTGTCGCCGGAGACATATACAGGCCTGCCGCAGTTGACCAGCTTAAAATCCTCGGCGGTGAAAACGGGATATCGGTTTATTCCGAACTCGGCAATCCGAATGTCCCGTCAATCGCTAGAAATGCGGTTGAACACGCAAAAAAAGAGGCGGTTGATGTCGTCATAATAGACACGGCGGGACGACTTCAGGTCGATGAACAGATGGTCGCTGAACTCGTCAGGATCAAGCAGGCCGTCAATCCCAGGGAAATCCTTCTTGTGGCCGATGCGGCTCTCGGACAGGAAGC
>CAMCYE010000152.1 GCA_945883805.1 Victivallis vadensis
TGGGATCCCATGTGCGGTTCCGGAACGATCGCCATTGAGGCCGGGCTCTGGGCGCGGAACATCCCTCCGGGAATTTTCCGGGACAAGTTCGGGTTCGAACGCTGGGCCAATTTCGACGAAAAATGCGCCGACACCATGCGTCTCATACGCGGAGAAGGACGCAGAAACGCAAACAACAACATGCCGAAAATAATCGCCTCCGACTGTAATCCGGAAGTTCTTGAGACAGCTAGGGCGAACGCCAAACGGGCCGGGTTGAAAATAACTTTCCGCGAAGCCCGCATTGAAGACATACAGGCGGACGGTGCGCGGCGATTGGTAGTAACGAATCCTCCGTTCGACGAGAGGCTTGAAGTTGATTCGGATTTCTACCGGAAACTCGGAGCGGCTTTCAGCAGGATGCACGGATGCAGGATCGCCTTCATCTGCTCAAACACCGCCCCCATGCAAAGCATCCCTCTGAAGGAAACCGAGCTCTTCGAAATGAAAAACGGCGACCTGGACTGCGGCTTCGCCATCTACGACATCCCATAATTTTTATTTCCTCTCAGGACGACCGTCCTGCGAGGAAATAAAAATATATTACTTCCCGACTTCCTTTTTGACATCCGCAAGAAGCTTCAGAAAACGCTGTCCGTATTCAACGTAATTCTTGTACATGCTCACCTGCTTTTCCTCTTCGGAAACCGATTTGTCATGAAAGACAGTGACCATGTGCGGCTCCATTGAGAATCCGCCGTCATAACCGTTTCCAAGAAGATCTTTCAGAATCCGCCTGACATCGCCGTCGCCATCTCCTGCAAACGTATAGATGTCTTTACCGTCAACGAAACGGCCATCCTTGATATGCACGTAGACGACATGTTCCCTGACTGCGTCATAGTATTCCCACGAGCTCTGCTTTTTATAAGGAGGTTTTCCCCTTACATCATCATGAAAAACCGGATTGCCTGTGTCATAAACGAGTTTGAGGGCCGGTGAGTTGACACCTTCGACAAGACGAAGCGTATGTTCAAGTGAAAGACCGCCCCATGAACTGCAGTTTTCATGAACCAATGTTATTCCGGAGTCTTCAGCCATCTTTGCAATCACCTTGATCCTCTTAATGGCGTCTCCCTCGAACTGGGAGGCATTTCCATAAAGATCTTTCGGAACCAGAAAGCTCATGATGCGTATAAGTTTTATCCCGAGCTTCTGCATTCTCGGGATCGCCTTCCTCATCTCCTCGTAACTTGAATCGGGCGGTTCCGTGATCGGTTTCGCCCAATTGCCAATGCCGCTGCCGAAACAGTTGAAACTTACACCCGACTTTTCAAGCTTGGCGCAGACTTCATCAAACTGTCCGTCGGTTATGGAGGCAAGATTCCCGCCGCAAAGACCGCGTGTCTCTATGTGTTTCCAACCGAGTTCTTTTGTCGCTTTAATCTGCCCGTCAAAATCGGTTGACGCCTCATCTGCAAATCCTGTAAAATACATTTTTCAGATTTCCTCTATTAAATATTCCAGACTCATCTTAAGTGAATCAAAAGGATCTATCCTGCAGACATCCTGCTCGATGATGAACCATTCGGTGCCGGACTTCTTGGCAGCCTTGACAATTCTCTTCCAGTCAAGGTTCCCGCTTCCCAGCTCAAGCATCGTCGGCTTGTTCTCGACAATCCCATACTCCTTGAGATGCAGGAGAGGAAGCCTGTTCTCAAGCTTCTTGCACCATTCGATTGGATTTCCACCGCCGAACTGCACCCAGTATGTGTCAATTTCGCCCTGGAGATATTCGGGATTGCTTTCATCATAAATGATTTCAAGTCCTGTTTTCTTCCCGAACTTCGCAAACTCTACACCGTGATTGTGATATGTGAGGACCTGTCCGGCATCTTTGAGCACTTTACCGGATTTGTCTAGAGCGGAGGCGAGTTTCTTGTAATCCTCTTCCGTTTTCGGTGAAGTATGCGGCCAAGGATAGGCTGTGTATTTGCAACCGAGAATATTAAGCCTCTCCACAATCTTTTCCGGCTGATCGAATATCATCTGTCCGGACTCATGGGTCGCGCAGCAGATCAATCCTTCGCCGTCGAGAATCTTCCTGAGTTCCGCAGTGTCAATAGGCCCTAGCCCCGAAACCTGTACAGCCTCAAAACCAATCTTCTTCACCTTCTTCAGGCTTGTTGCGATGTCCGCAGGCGTCTTCATGAATTCCCTCAACGTGTAAAGTTGCGCTGCAATCTGTTTCCTTCTCATTTTTCTTTCTCCTTTTATTTATTTACGTTTTGTAAAAGATTAAAAAAACTAATTCGTGCCTAAGTCTTTGAACATTCGACACCACCGTTATTTACCGAACGAGGATCCCAAATTGACTGCTCCCGACTTGATTTCTTTCTTCTTGAATTTCGAGGTTTTAACAAGCCCCTTTAATAAAGCCGCATATGCCCCGGCATCAAGCGGAAGAGTGACTGTCTTATCTTTCATTGAGGAATACAACATAGTGTTTGCAAGCTCGACGGAATTTATACCTTCCTCCCCGTGCACCAGGAGTTCGGAACCGTCAAGGATTGCGCCTACGAAGTTTTCAATTATCTTCTGGTGAGCCGGAGCCGAGCCTGTCTCCTGGTATGGAATATCAACATTCCACATCTGCGGGGTTTCAAATATCTTGTCTGTAGTCTTACAGAATTCCGAAACGGAGGACTCCGTCCTGTTGAAAGCGATCTTCCCGTTTTCAACAATGACACGTCCGCGGTCGCATGTTATTTCAAGCCTGTTTGTTCCGGGAGCCTCACCGGTCGAAGTGATGAAAACGCCTGTAGCACCGCTGGGATATTCGCAATATGCGGTTACATCGTCTTCGACTTCGATATCATGGTATCTCCCCACTTTGCAGAACGCCCTTATTTTTGAAGGCATTCCGAACAGCCACTGAAAAAGGTCGAGGTTGTGCGGGCACTGGTTGAGAAGAACACCGCCGCCCTCCCCGCCCCAGGTGGCGCGCCATCCGCCCGAATCATAATACCTCTGGGTCCTGAACCAGTTTGTAATGATCCAGTTTACGCGCCTAACCTCACCGAACTCGCCTGCATCAAGCAGCTGCTTGAGTTTCCTGTAGTGGCCAAGCGTCCTCTGCTGAAACATCGCAGAGAAAAGAACCTTCTTGCTCTTCTTATGTGCGTCTATCATCTTCTGCACATCAGCCTTGTGTACGGCTACCGGTTTTTCGGTAAGGACGTGAACTCCTGACTTGAACGCTTCAATCGCAAGCGGTGTGTGATCATAGTGCGGGGTGGCAATAATGACAGCATCGATATCTCCCGACCTGATCATCTTGACCCCGTCATAATACGCCTTGACGGAATTCTTAGCTGCCAAAGCGTCAACCTTCGCCTTGTCTATATCGCAGAGTGCGGCAATCTTCGCCCTCGGGATATTTTTAATAAACCCCACATGGGCGGCGCCCATATTCCCGAGGCCGATGATTCCAAACCTAACTTCTTTCATTTCCCTTCTCCCAGGTTATTAACTTCGGACATATTTTAATTTTGAACTCTTCATTCTTGTTTTTGCGTTTCCGCTCAAGCCACTCAACGGATTTCTCCCCCATCTCATCCCACAACTGCTCAAGCATGCCAATCCCCCTGTAACCGCACAGGCTGGAATTGCAATCAAAAGTCAGGAAGAAAAAATCCTTTCCACTGTGCCATCCACGACTTTCCGCCATGCTTATCAAGGGGAACGCCGCGCTTATGTGCGTTGAAAAAATCGCCTTCATCCTCTTTTTCCCGGCAAACAATTCCTCTGTCAGAAAATTCAAATCCTTTTTCAAGTCCTTGAAATTCATCCGGTAAATGCTTTTTTCATCCAGCTTCAAACCCATTTCAACGGCAAGTTCATAAAACGCGATCTGCCTTTCGGCGATAAAAGGTGCATCAGGATTGTTTTCCGGCGTAATGAATATGATTTCCCTTCCGGCGTTTCCGACAAGCCATCGGAGACCTTGCCTTATCCCTTCTTTCGCATCAGAGACAATATGGTCGAAACTTGAGTAATTCCTCCCGATGAGGAGCTGCGGAACTCCGGCACATGAAAGATATTTCATTACCATTAGCTGTTCATACGGGGGGCGGACCCAGATCACCGCATTCCCGGGCCGGGCTATCCTGTTCAGATTTATTTTAACATCGTTTACATTGTAGAGGAAACACGGCAGATGTTTCTGGATTTCGGACGCGAGATTCGCAGTTTCGGCGTTGGCGTAGCTCTTCAGGTCATAATCGCCTGCAAGGAAAACCTGCTTCACCGGCACGGAATCAGAAGTTTCGCCGACATAAGTCCCGGCACCCTGCCTGCAATACAGATATCCGTGATTGACCAGCTCGGAAATAGCCTTGTCAATAGTACCCCTTGAACATGAATACCGTTTCATGAACTGAAATCTGGACGGTACCGGCTGGTCTTTCAGAAGGCGCCCGGCCTTTATGTCTGAAAGGATCTTCTCCTTAAGGATTTCAACTTTTGAATACATTGGAAATAAGTCCCGTTAAGAAATCATATAAAACGATTTGTAGTTTTATATAATATGACTGCTTGCCTAATTGTTCAATACATCTTACATGACATATCCTGCCTAGTTGCCTGTTTTAATGTAAGAGTATTTTTCTAAAAATTTGAATGAAAAACTAAGATTAGCGATAAACCTGTGGAAGAAAAGGGCTAACATGCTTTATATTATCGTATTGCAACTCTCATGTTAAAAACATCAATCAGAGGGGGAGACCATGAAACTCAGGGATCTTGTCAGCGAACTGACTCTGACGCAATATTCTGTCGATGAGGAAAAACTTGACACGGAAGTCCGGAACGCCTACTGCGGCGACCTCCTGAGCGATGTTATGTCCCATGTATCGGAGGATTCGGTCTGGTTCACTGTTCTCGCCCACCTGAATATTGTCGCGGTTGCACAACTGAGGGATATTGCATGTGTGGTTATTGTAAACGGGGCGGAACCCGACAGGCAAACCATTGACAAGGCCCGCGAACAATGTGTTACGATATTCGGAAGCAAGGAGAATTCCGCACAGCTTTGCATGAAACTCTCTGGAAAGCTGTAAAGAAGTTCGAAAGTTCGGGAATGCGAAAGTTCGAAAGTTTTAAACTTAAACCAAAATGCAGAAAAATATTGCTGCGCCAATGTATCCCGTAGGAGTTCACAACTGAGCTATAACCTATGAGTAGCTGGTAGCTGATAGCTGATAGCTGATAGCTGATAGCTATGAGCTATGAACTATGAGCTATAACCTATAAACTATAAACTATAACCTATAAACTATGAGCTATGAAAGACCTGTCTCTCCACATATTTGACATTGTCGAGAATTCCGTAAAGGCGGGAGCCAAAACGGTGACCCTTGAATTTTGCTGGCACGATACTGTATTCTCCTTCTGTATCACCGACGACGGCCCTGGCTTCTCAAAAAGGGTAAGGAAAGACCCTGCAAACCCGTT
>CAMCYE010000153.1 GCA_945883805.1 Victivallis vadensis
CGAAATCAGATTTCGATTCAATTTAGGGAACGCTATCGGTCAGTCCATTACGGGCAGTATGACGGTTTCGATGAAACCGTCTCGAGGCGTTTTCATCGAAAACGCCATACTTCTTCGTGTCAACTGCCATAATAGATGATACCATCATCACTTGCCTGTAAAAGGCGGACTGCCCGATTACTAGGGTACCTCTAAAAATTAAAAAAAATCCGGAGCGTGTTTGAAAAACAGGCAAATGGATATTCCCTTGTCATAATGAAAAAATGGAATCGGAAAGAAATCTGCGCCCTGCTTATCGAAAGCGGCGAAGTCGCGCTCAAACACTACGAGGCGCCTTCGTGGAAATTCAAAAGCGACCGTTCGCTCGTCACTGACGCCGACAAGGAGATAGAGAATCTTCTCGCCGGGCATTTCGACAGGCCTAATGACTCCGTATATATGATCGGCGAGGAGACTGTCGGCTCAAAAGGGGAAGAATATATTTCCTCCGCACTCGGTGAAACTGCCTGGGTGGTGGATCCGATTGATGGAACTGCACCATACGCCCATCATGTCCCGACATGGGGTGTTTCAATAGGGTTTATGCAAAAGGGGCGGATGGAGGAAGGTGCGGTTTTCCTGCCTGTCACAGGAGAATTGTTCATAACGGAAGGCGAGGATGTCCTATTTGCAAAAACCGAGACAGTGAAGGGAAAAATAAAGGTGTCCGATTTCAGCGGACTGAAAGTGAAAAAACTGTCATTCAGCGACGGCGGGATGATTGGCATAAGCCAAAGTGTGGCGAAACGCGGGTTTCTCGATCTCCGCAACCCAGTTCAGGCGGTATGCTGTACGGTTATCTCGGGGGTTTACCTTGTGATGGGGAGGTACCTAGCCTATATCGGCACCGTGAGCCTTTGGGACATAGCCGGAATCCTGCCGATAGTTTTCAAATGCGGGTTCAAGGGCAAGCTTCTCAGTGGGGAGGAAATTACGCTCAAGGTTGACACTGAACTTTATAATCTCTCCCAAAACGACCCCGGGCGCTGGCGTCTGAAAGATCAGATGATACTTGCACCTGACAACAAAATCATACGGTGCGTGACGGAAAAACTTAAAAACAACGGAAAACAGGTTGCAGGCTAAAAGCTCGCAATCCCTGGCATTTAATTAGGTGGCTAAGGAGCCGCAACTTTTTTAGGATAGTTACAGAGATACAAAGGCACAGAGGCACAAAGTTTTTGAAAAATGCAAAACATCGAATATGTTGGAGTTCACAACTTCAGTTGTGTCTTTTTCTTTAAAACTTGGCCTCTCGGTCACTTGGTCACTGGACACTTTGAAATTCCTTAACGTTAAATTAGGCGGCCACCCCAGTCATCCGACGGGGCAAGAAGGCCGCAACTTTTTAATGTGGTACAGGCGTCTCGCCTGTTCTTATTTCTTTCTTCTTAAAAAACAGGCGAGACGCCTATACCACACTCTTTTAATTAAGAATGCCTAAGTATCAAACTTTGAAATTCTTTGGCATTGAAATAGCCTGGCTTCGGGATACCTTACCGGAGCTTTTTTTCATACTGAAAATTAACATAGCAAAGTTAAAGAAAGGGAGAAAACAATGAAGAATGTCTTAATTCCAACCAAGCTTGAAGGCATTGCAAAAGATATACTGACTGCAAAGGGATACAGGGTCACACAGGATTCAAAACCTCTTGAGGAACTTGTAAAAGCTTTCCCAGAAACCGAAGTGCTGATAGTCAGAAGTGAAAAAGTCACTCCCCAGATCATCGACTCACTGCCCGGGCTGAGGCTGGTTGTGCGTGCCGGCGCAGGATATGACACGATAGACACAAAATACGCCCGGCGGAGGAATGTTGACGTTATGAACACTCCTGGAGCCAACGCGAATGCCGTCGCCGAGGAAGTTGTCGCGATGATGCTTGCCTCCGCCCGCCACGTGGTGCAGGGCGATGTGACCACACGGGAAGGCAAATGGGAGAAAAACAAGTTCATGGGTACGGAGCTTACCGGAAAAACCATGGGAATACTCGGAATGGGGAATATCGGCAGGCTCGTGGCGAAAAGACTTGAAGGTTTCGAGATGAAGCTCCTCGTCTATGACCCGATCATGTCTGCGGATCTCGCGGAGAAAATAGGCGCCGAAATAACCTCAATAGAGGATATCTTCGCCAAATCCGATTTCGTATCCCTACACATCCCGCAGACAAACGAGACAAAGGGAATGGTCAATAAAAAACTCCTGGGCCTCATGAAGCCGGGGGCGTGCCTCATAAACTGCGCGAGGGCGGGAATCATAAATGAGAATGACATGCGGGAAATAAGGAAGGAAAAGAAAATAATATTCTGCAACGATGTTTATCCGAAAGATGAAGCCGGCCCGAAAACAGTTGCCGACATCGCGGATCTGATGCTCCCCCACCTCGGAGCGAGCACTGTCGAGGCAAACACCACTGCGGCAAAACGCGCGGCGGAACAGACGATCTCCTATTTCGAAAAGGGAATCACAACCTTCGTGGTCAACAAGGGGGTTCCGGACGGGCTGAACGAGAAATATCAGGAACTAGCATTCGCACTCACGCGTCTTGCCCGCTGCTACCTTGGCACAGGCTCCGCCCCGCATCAGGTTGAAACAAGCTTCTATGGAGACCTGGACAAGTACGCAAAATGGATGCAGGGTCCGATTGTGGCGGGAATCGCACCCGAATTCGACCTGTACCTTGACGCCTCGGACGCAGAGGCGTTCCTGAAAGATCGCGGCATTGTTTTTGTCAACAGACAGCCCGACGACTCGAAAAAATACGGTGAGGCGATGACAATAGATCTTTTCGAGGGGACCACGACAATCAAAAAAGTGAGTGTCCGCGGTACAATTGCGGAAAACAACCTCATGATCTCCAGAGTGAACGATTTCGACAAACTCTACCTTGAGCCTAATGGAAACAATCTCTTCATCGAGTATAAGGATGAACCCGGAGTGATCGGAAAAATCGCAAGCCTTCTCGGAAAAAACAAAATCAACATCGTTGACCTTCGGGCTCCGCAGAACATCGGCGGCGACAGGGCGCTGGCGGTCATGAAGACCAATGTTCCGGTACCGGAGGAGATGCTGAAGGAAATCAAGGAACTTGTCAAAGCCGGCGTTGTCTTCAATTTCATTTACTGATAAATTATCCGCAGGCGGATAATTTACGATCATGAAGCCAAGCGATTAAATTGGGCGGCTAGGAGCCGCAACGTCAGTCGTCGGCTTGCCTCGGCATAGTTTCCCAACGAAGCCGGGTCACGCGGTCTTCTTCCCCATCCCGATGCCACCAAGGATGGTGGCGTTCCATGCTCTTGCCGGACCGCCAGCCTGTCGGCCATAGCCCCGGTCGCACGCCACGGCGCGTAAACCTGCGCACTCCAAAAAAGACACGCTAAAGCTGTGAACTCCAACAAATTTTCACTACTTTCCACCTTCTAAATTCTACTTCCTGTTTTCTACTTTCTTTACTGGTCACTTGGTCACTGGCTTGCCTCGGCGTAGTTTCCCAACGAAGCCGGGTCACTGGCCACTTTGAAATTCCTTACCGTTGAATTAGGCGGCCGGGAGCCGTTCATAAATATTTTTTTGAAAAATATTTCAATACAACTGATATTCTTTTGCGGTCTCGACTATCTCAACGGCTTTCACCCCGATGCCCAGCAGATGTTCCTTCATCTTCACCAGTTCCTCGTCTTCACCATGGACTAGGAAGACTTTTTTCAGCTTTTTCAAATCCATTTTCCCGACAAACTCCTTGATGTCGTTGGAATCTGCGTGTGCGCTGAACGTATTTAGAATCTTGACTCTCGCCCTGAGATTGTACATCTGACCGAAAATCTTCACTTCGGGCTGTCTTTCGACAATCTTCCTACCGAGAGTGTCTTCGGCCATGAATCCGACTATGACAACCGTGTTTTTCGGATCTTCGATATTGTTCTTGAGATGATGGAGAATCCTGCCGGCCTCGCACATTCCGCTGCTTGAAATTATGATCATCGGCTCTTTTTTCTCGTTAAGCTGTTTTGATTCGGACACATTCGTTATGTAATGTAGCGTTTCAAAGCCGAACGGATTTTTGTCCTGTATGAGAAACTCCTCCCTCACCGACTCGTCAAAACATTCCTGATGAACCCTGAATATGCTTGTGGCATTAAACGCCATCGGGCTGTCAACATAAATCTCCACCTTCGGAAGTTTCTTCGCATTGACAAGCTGGTGCAAGTAGTAAATCAGGTCCTGTGTCCTTTCAACGGCAAACGCCGGAATGATCACCTTCCCTCCGCGCTCAACAGTCTCCCTGATGACTTCACAGAGCTGTCTGCATGCATCCTCTATGGGATCATGCAGTCTGTTTCCATAGGTCGCCTCACAGACCAGATAGTCTACCGACGGCAACTGCTCCGGATCGTGAATGATCGGAGTGCCTTTCCTGCCGAGGTCACCAGTGAATCCTATGGTGCGTCCACCCCCTATGTCAAACAGCGGCATCGCCGAACCTAGAATGTGTCCGGCATTGAAAAAAGTGCATTTTATCGAATCGGCCACAGTAAATTCGCGGTGATAGTTGAGTGTGATGAACTGTTCAAGCACCTTGATTACATCCTTGATCCCGAAAAGCGGCTGGAAGGGCTCCTTGTCGCCATAGATTTTCTTCTTCCGCATCCATTCCGCATCTTTCTCCTGGATGTGGGCGGTGTCGGACATGATGAGGCCGGCAATGTCGCGGGTTGCGGGAGTCGCATAAATATTCCCCTTGAACCCGTTTGCAGCCAAATACGGGAGCCTGCACGAGTGATCACAGTGTCCATGTGTCAGCACAACCGTATCTATCGTGGTTGGATCATATAGGAACTCCCTGTTCTTCTGTTCGGCAATGACGCGTTTCCCCTGGAACATTCCGCAGTCTATGAGAATTCGAGTACCGTCAACCTCCAAAAGGTGATTCGAGCCGGTGACTTCCCTGTTTGCGCCATAAGAAATAAATTTTACTGCCATGATCTTCCTGTTGTTGTTTTAATGTTTGCCATAGACGTAATTTCAAAATCGCCAAGCTTAAATACTTTCAAAAAAACATTTTTTCAATGCCCTTTTTCCAGATTAACTCTTTTTCGTAGCTCATAGCCCTGCCCCTCGTAGCTCGCAGAGCGAAGTGGGGTCATAGCTCATAGCTCATAGCCCTGCCCCTCGTAGCTCGCAGAGCGAAGTGGGGTCATAGCTCATAGCTCGTAGCTCGTAGCTCGTAGCTCATAGCTCATAGCTCATAGCTCATAGCTCATAGGTCACAGCTACCAGCTACCAGCTACCAGCTACCAGCTACCAGCTACCAGCTACCAACTCTCAGCCTTCTCGGCGCATCGGGATTTGACTCCAGCCATTTCGCGTATCTCGGTCCCGGACCGCGTCTTATTTCTTCGAGGCGGGGGTTCAGCTCCTCCAGTGTTTTTACATTGCA
>CAMCYE010000154.1 GCA_945883805.1 Victivallis vadensis
GAACTGAAAATACCCGGCTGCAATGTCTTGGTCAATGCATCGCACACGCACCCTCCAGGCAGGATGTTATGCAGTGACGACGAACAGGTCGACAGGACATTTGATGCTGTGCGCCGCGCAATGGAAAACATGGTCGAAGTAAAGGTCGGTTCCGGCAAGGGACAGGAGAAACGGATTTCGATGAACCGGACGCTTAGGTTGAAGGATGGTTCTCATTGGACAATCAGGCATACCAATCCGAGTCCGCCGGAAGATGAAGTAGAAAGCCTGGGACCTATTGATACGGAAATAGGAATAATCAGAATTGACCGAATGGACGGTCGGCCACTGGCGGCAGTTTATAATTTTGCCTGTCATCCGCTTTTTGGAGATGAAAAGGGGAGAATAACAGCCAACTTTCCGGCTTATGCTTCTAAAGTCATCGAGGAAAGTCTGGATAACAGTGCGATGGCGTTGTTCCTGCAGGGGGCGGCCGGTGACGTATGTGATGTGAACTTCAAAGACTTCAGCCAGCCTAGGAACATAGAAATCCTTGGCAGGATGCTGGGGGTCAGCACGCTTGAAGCTTTCAGGAAAATAAAAACCGGCACCGCGACGCTGAATGTCATCTCAGGGAATGTCATACTGCCTAGGAGAAAGGACATTCCAAGGCGGATCAAATCCTTGCTGAAAGAACAGCAGGAACTGCTTGAATCGTTGAGATTCACAACACTGAATTTCAAATCGTTCATGCATTTGTATTCCAAGTATGAGCTTAATGCGGGACAATCTCTATCCGCTTCTACTTGCAAGAAACAATCTAAAAAAAGCGGTCACGTCGAATCTGCCGATATGGATTCACTCAACAGGAGGAATATTCAGAAATATCTGAAAAACATCAGGGCGATGGAAAGGCTGGCAAGGGTACAAGACGACATCGCGACTTTGACGAAGCATCAGGAGATAAACGAGGAGTCCGGAGAAGATACGGTAGAATCTGAGGTTCAGGGTGTCAGAATCGGGAATTGCGTGCTGATAACAGCTCCATTTGAAGCGCTGGTGGAGATAGGTTTAAGAATCAAAAAAGCTTCTCCGTTTAAAAACACTTTTATGGCGGCCTATTCCAACGGCTATCTGCACTACGGAGCCCCTGCGGATGATTACGACAAGGGCGGATATGAGGTGACGGAATGCATGCTGGCTCCGGAATGGCAGGGGATTTATGAGCGGAAGGCAAATGAAATAATCTGCAAGTTGTAGCAACGGCACTGTTGGCGTTTTATCATAATGAAACTGCCAAGAAAAGAGCACGCTAAAGCCGTGAACTCCAACGGCAGTTTCAGGAGAGAGAAAAAGCTTAAAATCCCCTCTTGTTACCGTGTCAGTCGGCGGTCGCAGGGATTAATTTGCCTGAAGTTGCCGAGACACGACTGTCGCTGGCCTGTACACGATCCTCGAGTATCTGGGCGGCGAGATTTTTCTCGTAAAAGGTGGGCGGTTCGTATGTCCAGCCGTTTCCGAGCCGTTCCTCCTCTTTTTTGATCATGTAACTGATGTATAGACCCATGACCGGGGCCAGGAGACGGCTCATCCAGCCGAATTCCCGGTAAATATCCTTCATCAGTGAATCAAGCTCCCTGCAGAGCTTCTGATCATTTTTAAAGTATCTGCGGATCGCCCATGTGGCTCCGGCATGGGAATAACCGAGGCTCCTCGCCTCCCATTTGTAGCGGGAGGAAATGCGCTTGCTCGAGTGGTTTTTGTATTTTTTCAGGCCGTTCAGCGTAGTCTTGAACATGCGGGTCAAGCTCGGCCCGTTGACTTCAAAATCCTTGTTGAAGGCATTTAGGAGAAACTGCTCTTCCTGCCCGTCCCTGATGTGGGAATGCCTGTAGTTGAATTTATACTGGCCATGCGAGTCGGCAAGGGGGAATTCGCCTTCTGTAAGAAGCACCCCTTTCTCCTGAAGCTCCTTGTACAGCGGGGTTCCATGGTTCGGAGTATAAAGCATGAACTGATGAAAAACAGTGCCGTGGTTGACGGCATCATCTATCACCTGACTGATGTTTTCCGGAGTATGATCCTCCATGCCGATAATCGACGATCCGAGGACACGGATGCCATTGTCCTGAAGATCCCTGACCAGTTCCCTGGTGTCAATGTCGTCCAGCTTGGCATATTGGCTGTCTTTGCCCTCAATCCCCATCCAGACCCATGAAACGCCGAGGCCGACCAGCTGTTCCATGCTGTAGGACCTCAGGACTTTCGCCGAACTGAAGACATACAGAGACCAGCTCTTGGAGTGTTCCTCCATCAGCTCAAGAAGGCGAAGCGCACGTTTCCTGTAGAACAGGAAATTTTCATCCAGCGCGAAAAAAGACCTAACCTTCAAGTTTTTTTCCAGCTGGCACATGACTTCAAACAGCTCGTCCCCTGTCTCATAGAAATGAATTGACTTCCCTTTTCCGCCAAACAGCGCGGAGGTGGAACAGAAATTGCACCCCATCGGGCAACCCACGGAAGGAAGAAGAATGGCTGCAGTATCTCCAGGTTTCTCCTTCAATCCCAGGCCCAAAATGCGAGTGTTGAAACCCGAATACGATTCAGGATGTTTTATGGGGGCGGCAGCATCCTGTCCAAGATAGGCGCGGAACCATTTTACCCCCTCCCCGCAGACAATATGATCGGCATCGATGAGATTTTCAAGATTCGCCATGTTTGCAATGTGCCCGCCCACGACAATGACCGCATGCGGCTGATGCCGGCGGATCAGCCTGCACATCTCCTTTACTTTTCCAATATTGGGGGCGATTGCGCTAATGCCGATGACGTCGTAGGTTTTGGAGTTGATTTCATCAGTGAAGGTTTGAAGTGAGGGGAAATCAAGAAGGGTCGTGGGCGCATCAAGATTGCTTTGAATCAGCATCAGCCCGAAAGAACGGTGAAACATCCTCAGGGAGAACGCGCCCTGGGTCCGCGTCACCTGGTTCTGATACAGCTCCATCGGATTTATGTCCCGACTCCCATATTCGTCATTCTGGGCGTATGGCCCGAATACGCTGGTCAACAATACTGTAGCTTTTGATTTGAGTTTATGTACGGAATCTGTCTTGTTCACTTTTATCTCCAAAAATTCAGACACAATCGGCTGCCGTTAATGTTTACACAATGCACAGGAAGATCCGTTGAAAGGAAGGACCATGGTGAATCCAATGCAGAGTCACGAGCAAAAATAGAAGAAATAGATATCGAAGATAATTCTAAATTTCCAATTTTTCCTACCGTACACCAATCTTTGGCGATTTCAAGAAATCGCCCGGATAATCTCGGCAGAAAATTCCCACACGGGATTATCCGTTAAAAACCGCATCGCGATTTTTAGAGGTTCCCTTTATTTGTCCGCCTTACTCTCTTTCAAGAAGAATTTCAGCCATGAATCAAGACCTTTCTTCGCATTCGTGTCATAACGGTGTCCGTCAACACAGGATTCCTTGGCAACTGTCGCCAGCGGAGTATATCCGCTTTTTCCGTCATGTACGCTTTTCTTCATGAACAAAACGCCCTTTTCACCGCTGGTTGACGAAAGAACCACAATGGGTATCCCCGCGAATTTGCCGGCATCCTCATACTCTTTCTTCAATGTCGAAATGAAATCCCATCCGTTCATGACCGGCATGTTGAGATCAAGCACAATCAAAAGGGGATCCCTGCCATGCTTGGCACGTATTTTCCCGAGCACTTCAAGCCCCTCCTTACCATTGCCCGCCTCGTAAATCTGAAGCTCTGGAGCGAACCCGACCAGGCTCCTTGCCACCATTTTGCGGATTCCGACCTCATCGTCCACGAGCAATACCGTATTGCTTTCGGGATGCATATTCTTTTCGATTGACGCCAACATGCTGGAATAATCCTGCCCACCGGTTTCAAGATCGAAGCGCTCACTCATGTTTTTCCCCCTGTTTTATTTTTTTTAAATTAAAATCGCGAATTTGGTTCCACTGTCACCGGTACTGCACTTGATCGTGCCCACATGCAAATCAATTATTTTCTTGGCAATGGTCAGCCCCAGCCCTGTTCCACCCTCTTTTTTCGTCTTGAACGGGATGAAAAGATTCTCGGCAATCTCCTTGGGCATTCCGGGACCATTGTCGGCAATTGTTATCAGCAGATCCTTGTCTTGCAGTTCCGAAGTGAAATAAAGTGTTGGATTCACGGTCCGACGTTCAACCATGGCCTCAACGGCATTCTTGCAGAGATTGTAGAAGGCCATCTTCAGCTTGCCGGCATCGAGTTCGCGATTCTGGATGTTTTCATCAAGCTCCAAACGCACATCGAAACCTACGGCATTCAAACTGGCGGCAAGCGTCTTTGCCGAGGAGGCAACCTCTTTCAGGACATCATTGATATTGCACGACTCAAAATTCGGCGTGTAGATCTTTGTAAACTGCAAATAGTTTTTTGCGAGTTCCGCACCCTCGAGACTACCTGATTCCGCAAGCTTGAAATCTTCCATGATGTTCGCCCTCTCAAGCAACTCGGGATTTGTCGCGCCTATATCCTCTTTCAAATACCTTGTCCATGAAAGACTCGATATCATCTTGTTTTTCAATTCATGTATGACCTGGTACGAGGTCTGACGCAGTGTCATAACCTCCATTCCAAATGCGATGATGGGCAGAAGCATGAAAATGTTCTTCAGCTTGTCGCTGTAAAACTCACTGTCCTTGAAATCCTTGAGGTCGAATTCCCTCGGACCTTTTGTAACATCAATATCCTGGAACACATTCTCATTGAAAAGAATCTGCAACGCGCCCGCATTCTTCGCAGGCTTCCTGTTGCCGCTTGACTGATGGATGGACGGAATCGGGATGCTCAGAAGGTAATTGGTCTGTTTTTTGATCTTCTGGTCAACGCCTTCAAAGTGCCGCTTATCCGAAGGGGCATGCGTGTAAATGACCAGATTCTTGCTCACGGTAGCTCCGGCAATGCTGTCAAAAGGCACACGGATACCGATCAATTCTTCAACATCGGAAAAAAGAAATTGCAGTGCGGGTCCCTCCTCTCCGAGGATGGAACCGCTGTCCCCACCGGCAAGTTCGGTACAAATTTCAAGGGATGTCTTCAACATGTTTTCCGGACTTGTGCCCAAGCTTATCTGTACTATTTTCTGAAGATGTTCCTCCATCAGCATCGCAACAGTTCCTTAAAAAACAGGTTCAAGCCACTACGTCAGACAAATTTGAATATAATAGACAAGATTAAAATAATCAACCGAAATCAAGTTTCATCAGCAGTCATATATTTTAACAATAATTGTCTGGAATTTCTTTAAATCTTCCGCCCTGTATATATAGTTTCAGGGAATAACCCGTCACGGACGCACATGCTGGAACTTTTCACATCATTAAAATTTATGTTTTCAATT
>CAMCYE010000155.1 GCA_945883805.1 Victivallis vadensis
CGCAGACTTTGTCTGCGCACTCCCGGGACGGCATTCGCCGTCGTAATTGAATTCTGAAAATGGATATTGGAAATTCCGTGCGGTGCCGGGCGTAGCTTATGCGAAGACTGGTTGGATATTGGATATTCAATTATTTTCATATTTTGTGTATTTACCCACTCAAAATGAAAACGAACCACAAAGACTCTAAATCACTTTTATTTAACGGGAGGTACTGATGGAAGGCGCATTTGTCCTGCTGGCATTGGTTTTTCTGGGCGTAATCCTCATTTTTCCAATATGGATGATCACAGTACTGTACCAGATAAAAAACTCACAGGAGAAAATGAATTCCGAATTCCGGGAGTTCATGCATACGGAACGACTTCGGCGAAAAGAAACGCCAAAGGAGTTTATACCTAAGGAAACCCATAAAACTGCCGCTGCCGCTTCGCCCACTCCCGTCCCTGCCCCTGCCCCCCTCGTCCATGCATCTGCCCCTGTCCCTGAAATAAAAATCAGTCCAAAACCGGCTGAAGCGAAACCCCGGACACCGCCGCCGCCACTGAGGCAACCTTCAGAATTCGAAAAAACCGCCCGGGAAATCATCTGCAAAACCTGGAGTTGGATCATTGTCGGAGAAGAGCACAGGCCGAAAAATATCTCTTTCGAATATGCCGCCGCAAGCGTATGGCTGCTGAGGTCGGCGATCCTGATAATTCTCACAGGCATAGGGTTCTTCCTGAAGTATTCGATTGAAAACAATCTCATCGGCCCATACGGCAGGATCGCCGTAAGCGTCTCTGTCGGACTCGCGATGATCATCGGCGGAATTAAACTTGCCGGAAAAAAATATCACATAATCGCACAGGGGCTTCTCGGAGGCGGCGTGGCAACCCTGTACTTGAGCATTTTCGCAAGCTACAAAATCTACAGGCTGATACCGGACGCGAAACTCTCCTTCGCACTCATGATTCTAATCACAATAGCCACTGCGATAATCGCAATAAGGCTCAACTCGATGCTTGTCGCAATCTTCGGCATCATCGGCGGCTTCTGCACGCCTGTCATGCTCAGCACCGGCACGGCCGATTTCCCGGGCCTTTTCTCGTACATCCTCATGCTCGGGATAGGCGTACTCGCGATTGCAAAGTACAAGGACTGGAAAATACTGAACGCCCTGAGCTTCGTCTTCACCTACGGACTTTACCTGGGGTCGCTGGACAAGTTCTACAGACAGGAGGATTTCACTGTCGCAATCACTTTCGTCTCCCTGTTTTTCCTGCTGTTCTCGGCAATCCCTCTGCTCTACAATATCGTGCACAGGGAGAAATCAAACGCGCTCACCCTCCTCGGGATGTTCCTGAACGCCGCCGTATTCTTCCCGACATGCTTCCATCTGATAGACGGGCAGTTTGAAAGGGAATGGGTGGCGGTGGTCAGCCTGTCGCTTGCCGCCTTCTACATAGTGCAGATACTGGTCTTCCTCAACAGGAAACTTAACGACAGGAACCTGCTGATCCTCATGACCGGCTTCGCATCGTTCTTCATAACCATGACAATCCCCCTGCTGCTTTCCGACGAATGGATAACTACAGCCTGGTCGATTCAGGCGGTCATATTCCTCTGGATGAGCTGCCGGATGAAAAGTAATTTCGTACGCATGGTCTCATATCTGCTGTACTTCCTCGCATTCGCGCATCTGTTCATATTCGATTTCCAGAAGAACTTCATCTTCGTGAAGAACCTGGATTACGCGAATGAAATGATGACGCGCTTCATGACTTTCGGAATCCTGGTTATTTCAATGGCGCTCGGCTACATGCTCATGAAAAGGGAAAGGCTGGAATCAGGGATAATCACCCCCGGGAACGACACAGGCGAACTCATACCGCGGAATGCCGCCGCCGCGATATTCGCAACTTTCGGCGCCGGCCTCCTCTTCGCATATCTGCATTTTGAATTCTACCATATGGGCAGGACGTTCTACCCGCCCTGCCAGATGCCGCTGCTGACATTGATATGGGCGGGATCGATAGCGCTTGCCGCCGCCGCGTTCAGCAGGACGTCGAAAAAACTTTTCCTCGCCCTCTCAGTCCTCCTCTGTTTCGGGCTCCTCTTCAAAGTCTTCATATTCGACATGATGTTCTGGCGGCTGTCGATTGACCATTTCCGGTTCCCGGTCAATTCATTTGCCGAAGAAAGCCTCATGCGCGGCCTGGACTTCCTGATGATTGTCGGGGCATTCGCATTCGCGTTCTTCATTTTCGGCGGCAAGAACAGGGACACCTCGAAATTTTTCGGTGTGCTTTCGCTTGCAATGCTTTTCATCTATCTTTCACTGGAACTGAACACCTTCCTGAACTTCAAGGCCCCCCTCTTCCGTGCCGGGGGAATATCAATACTATGGGGTCTCTTCGGTTTTTCCTTTGTCCTGGGCGGAATCATCAAGAACATGAAAGGGCTCAGATACGCCGGACTCATCCTTTTCACCGCAGTCATCCTGAAAGTTTTCTTTTCAGATTTGAGCAGGCTTTCACAGCTCTCAAGAATAGTTGCGTTTCTCGCACTGGGCCTCGTAGTGCTCGCGGGGGCGTTCATTTATGTGAAATTCAAGGATTTCTTCAACACCGAAACTAAAACGAAGGATATGCCAGATGAAAAAAAGAATTAGTCTTGCCGTAATATTCATTGTCGCATCAACCGCATGCGTTCTTGGCGCAGCCAACATGACCGACAGCCTGCGCTATGTGAAAAAAGCACAGGACGGGAAGGATTCGGAGATACTCAGGATTGTCCTTGACAGCGACATCTACGGTTCAGTGTCCGCGAACTTCGCGGACATGCGGCTGACCGACGGCAAGAACGCCGAAACACCTTTCATTGTGAAACAGGATGTGTCCACTGAAACCCAGATCACTCAGGCATATCATCCCGCGAAAATAGTTTCATTGACGAGACATGACGACAACAGGATTGACATTTGCGTTGAAATACCGGCAAACAGCCGGGACATCACCGGACTTGTCCTGAAAACACCATCGAAAAACTTTGAAAAACAAGTTGACATTTATGGCAGCTCCAACATGAAAACATGGAAGACGATGGCTGAAGACCAGAGCATATTCGACTACAGCGAAGTTATCCCCCTGTCGAACACCACCCTCAAATTTCCGGGTTCGGATTTCAGATACTACAATGTCTCAATAGCGAACTTCGCGGAAAACATAAAATCCCCTAGCTCGGAGCTGATAACCGAAAAACGCCAGGGCGGCGATTTCAGCCAGATTGAAAAAATAGCGATAAACTCCGAATCCCTGAAAATCGACGAGATCGGCTTCCTCTCAAAAAACGAAAAAGAGACGGATGTCAGAAATAAAACACGGGAATATCCGGTTTCAGAATTATCATCCAAGGACGACAGCGGAGAAACCGAGAAGTTGATTTCCACGAACAGGGAACCTCTGACAATGTTCTCCCTGGAAACTGAGGCGAATAATTTCTCAAGGGCCGTCTCCGTAGACGGAAGCAATGACAGGAAAGACTGGCTGAACCTGGCGAGCGGCAGGAAAATCACCAAAATAGACATATCCGGATACAGGGAAACCGATCTTGACATCCCCATTCCCGAAAGCCGTTTCAAATACTACCGGATCAGGGTTTCAAACGGGGATGCGCCACCGGTGGGATTTTCGGCGGTCCACGCCTCCGGAAACATTTACTGTCTTGAACTCATCAATCCGAAAACATCCGGAGGACTGTCAGTTTACTACGGCGGCACCGACATTCCCCTTCCCTCCTATGACATAAAAGAAATCCTCGGAAAAATCAAAGCCCCCTCATATTCCGAGATCGAACTTGGCGCGCAGAAGGAAAATCCGAAATACAGGCCGGCCGGGAAAAATCATCCGTTCCTCAACAGTAAGACATTTTTCACCGCAGTCATCATCCTGATGGTCGCCATACTCGGATGGATCCTTTACAAGGGGTTCAGAAAAATCGACACGATGAATCATGAATAATTTAGGGAACCTCTAAAAGAGTGTGGTACAGGCGTCTCGCCTGTTTTTCAAGAAGAAAGAAATAAGAACAGGCGAGACGCCTGTATCACGTTAAAAAATCGCGGCCTTCTTGCCCCGTCGGACCTGTCCCGTCGGATGACTGGGATGACTGGGGTGGCCGCCTAGTTCAACGTTAAGGAATTTCAAAGTTACCAGTGGCCGAGTTTTAAAGAAAAAGACACGCTAAAGTCATGGATCCCGGGGCCGCAGGAGCTCGGGACCGTGAACTCCAACTAATTTCAATTTCAATTTCTAATTCGTAATTTCTAATTCGTAATTCGTAATTCGGCTATTCGATTGTTCAAGAGTTGCGGCGCTCTGGCCGCCTAATTCAACAAAAAGAGGATGTCATGGTCACATTCGAGCTGCTGAAGGACAGGACAATAGCCATGGAATGGCTGGAGGAAAAATGTCCCGCAAATCCCATTTGACAATTACACTTATGTGGATTAGCGTACACATATAAATACACATGGGAATACACATCATGAGAACTATTCAAATGACTTTAGATGACGATCTTGTGCAAACGGTGGACCGTGTCGCAAAGAAAAAAAGAACGACACGCTCAGCGTTCACCAGAGATGCACTGAGAATGGCGCTCAAACATTTGAAGATCACGGGACTTGAGGAAAAACACAGAAGCGGATATGCCGTAAAGCCTGTCTCAAAGGGCGAGTTTGATGTTTGGGAAAAAGAGCAGACCTGGGGTGACGAATGAAAAGGGGTGACGTACGCTGGTATAAATTCAATCCTCCAGACAAGAACAGACCCGTGCTTATTCTCTCCAGGGATTCTGTCATTGGTTATCTTAATGAAACAACCGTAGCACCCATAACCACGACAATCCGCGATATTCCAAGCGAAATCATCCTGTCGGAAGACGACGGGATGCCTAGGGAATGTGCTGTAAACTGCGATCATATACAGACAATCTCAAAGCATAAAATCGGGGGACTCGTCACTTCCCTGACTCCATCCAAGATGAAAGAAGTGAATGATGCTGTCCGATTCTCGCTTGGAATCAATTAGCATTTTGTTTTTACTGCGAATTCGCGCTCTTGACAAGGTTGTAAATCCTGCTATAATTGTACGTGTTAAGTAAACTATGTCGTTTACTTAATCCGTACTAAAAATAAAATACAAAATCACTCTTTTTATTGTAAATATTTTGGTTGCGAACCAGGAAAGAAAGACAGATGAAAACAAAAACTCTGAAACACCGTTTTTCACTGATAGAGCTCCTTGTCGTCATCGCCATCATCATGGT
>CAMCYE010000156.1 GCA_945883805.1 Victivallis vadensis
TTTTGATTATGAAAATCATAAACGGCGAACACGTGTATGACATCGCCGGCACTGTCCCAAAACCGAAGAGAAAACCGAAATGGGCGTAGATGAAAATAAAATTCACTACCAGTATGGCGGGTGCAATTCTTATTCTGTCCGTGCTGGCGGTCTACCGGCAAACCGTATGGTTTGACTTCATCCTTTTCGACGACCAAATCTACGTAACCAACAATTCCCTCGTCAATCATGGTTTGTCATGGACCTCATTCTGCGGAATATGGACTAATTTCACTGCGGCCAACTGGCATCCCCTGACAATATTTTCGCACCAATTGGATGTGACGGTATTCGGATTGAAAGCCGGAGGGCATCATCTGACAAGCGTCCTCCTTCATGCCGTCAACACAATATTGCTCTTCATGGTAATTAAATCCTTTACCGGTGCCATCTGGAGATCATTTTTTGTGGCCCTCCTGTTTGCAATCCATCCACTGCATGTGGAGTCAGTGGTCTGGATATCGGAACGGAAGGACATGCTGAGCACAATGTTCGGACTTCTGTCGTTGCTGGCATACCGAAGATACGCCTCCGCCCCGGGTTTAGGCCGTATGCTGCCGGTTGCATTGTTTTTTGCATTAAGTTTGATGTCAAAGCCAATGCTGGTCACCCTTCCTTTTCTTATGCTGCTTCTGGACTGGTGGCCCCTGTGCAGATTCACCGTCAATGGGGAATCATTAATTTCAGGCGATTATGCCCTGAAGAAATGGATTGCCGCATTATGCCGTCTGACTTTTGAAAAATGGCCTCTATTTCTACTAGTCACCGGATCATGTGTCATTACTGTAGTGGCACAGCATGGTGCGATTTCAGGCATGGACCAATGGCCGTTGAAAATTAGAATATCCAACTTAGTGACAGCCCTGTTTGAATACTTAAGCAAGATGGTATGGCCAGTGAACCTTGGAATTTTTTATCCATTGCCGCCTTTTGGACAACCTGTTGCGCGGGTACTTCTATCCGCAGGAGTTATTATGACTCTTAGCATACTGGCTTTAGCATTGATGCGCCGCCGTCCCTGGTGGTTCACCGGCTGGTTCTGGTATCTTGGGACATTGGTTCCGGTTCTGGGAATTGTACAGGTCGGCTCCCAGTCCTGGGCTGACCGCTACACATACTGGCCCCTGACTGGAATTTTCATCATATTGGCATGGGAGGGGGCGGCTCTCTGGAAACGGCTGAATTCTCCTGTTCTCCGGATCCTTGCAGGCATATCAGTGTTCGCGATAATGGGCACACTGGGATTTACCGCCTGGAAACAGACTTCGTATTGGAGGAATACCGAATCATTGTTCAAACACACTCTGAAGGTTGTTCCCAATAATTGGCTGGCGCACCGTATATTGGGCATGTCCCTGCAATGTGAAAGCCGCTTTGACGAAGCTCTGGAACAATATCTTAATGCATATCTTGTCGGACCCCGCAACGAAATGGCATGCAATTCCATAGGTAAAATTTATGCTTTCCGTGGAGAGACAGAACTCAGCCTGGAATGGTATCTCCGCGGCATATCAACGGATCCAAACTCGCCAACCGGGTATTACTGTGCGGCAAATGCATTGTCCACACTGGGACGCACAGTTGAAGCGGAAACGTATTATTTGAAGGCCATTTCACTGAATCCTGTTTTCTCGGACGCACTGTTTAATTATGCCAACATGCTACGAGACAAAGGACGGCATGGGGAATCTGAAATCCGTTATCGGGATTTGATTAAATCCAGTCCGAATCATATTGAGGCGAGACTTAATCTGGCCGCCATGCTTGCATCCGACAACAATCACGCCGCCGCCATAGTTGAATATTCACAGGCACTCATCCTGAAACCGGACAATACGATGGTATTGAGCAATATGGGGAAATCATTACTGTTTCTTAATCGTCCGGAAGAGGCGGTCGATCTTTTTGCCAGAGTCGTGCATATCCAGCCGGATGATGCGGATGCCAGATTCAGTTTCGCATTGGCACTGGCAGGTTCGGGACGCAGGGACGACGCCATTCAGGAACTTCATTCAGCCCTGAAAATCAATCCAATCCATCCGTCCGCACTTAAACTCAAGGATGATCTGACATCCGCTAGATAGAGCCTGCTCGAAAAGAGGGGTAGCACAGATAGGAATTTATAAGTTGCATTCATCGGGAAATGAACGCGGCAGCAGAGTGCCGTGGCTACAACAAATCCGGCAAATTATAAATTTTTGGAAATCTCTTTACAGTCCCAGACCGGGTTCGTCTTCGTGATTTGATTTGGAATTCGGTATGAAAGGGGAAAATTTCTTATAGAGTTCATCGAGCTTGGCAAGATAGTACGTTATATTTTCATTTCTGGAAGCGGGTGCGTCTTTCAGGAGGCACGAGTTATCGACCACGGAAACATTTTTCTTCGTACCGGTCACATAAAATGATACTTGGTCTCCGGCGCGGTAATCCCTCCCCGATTTTGTTGCAAGCTCGTAGGCGGCGCTACGTTTGCCCCCGTCGTCTGCAATTCCCCTTTTATATGAATCGAGTGAATCCTTGAGAGTTTCGGATTTTGCGAATTTAGCAAGCGGCCATTTTCTCTCCTCGATGGCCGTACGGAATTCGGATGTCATTTCCATTATTGCCAAAAAATCCTCCTTTAGGAGGTATTCAATCAGTTTCCTCATGTATTCGCGCTGGAACGGTTCAAGTCCGCGCGATTTCAGGGCTGCACCTGTTATGGACATGTCTCCGTCTTTGGAAAGGACTGCGTAATTCTTGCTTTTGTAGCAGAACATCGAAGGATAAACGGAATCAAGTTCGACCTCGATGCCTTTCGGAAGTATCTTCTGAATCCTGCCTCTCATCATATCGGGATCTTTCATGCCGGCCGGAGGCTGGAAATAAATGCCGTCGGTGTCAATCTCAATCACGCCGGCCTTGCTGTCATTCAGGAACTTCACCATTGAATTGAGTATCTCCCTGCCGGTTCCGGTGACAGATTCCGCCATTGTGTAGTCGTTGAACGTGCCCTGCGAAAAACCGAGATATCCATAGAATGAATTTATGAGAATTTTAAAAGTCGTCTGAAGCGAATGGAAATAATCCTTTTCCTCTTTTGTTTTCGAAGCCTTCTCCGCATCCTTCGCCATCAACCTGAAATCACGCAGATTTGTAAGGAACAGCGGGAAAATTTTCAAAACATCCCTACTCGGGAACCAGGATTCGGCGAGAATGACGGACGGATAAAGGGAGCGAATGTCACAATGCCAGACATTTTCAAATACACCGGACATGAAAGCCTCAGTCAAAGCTCCGGAAAAACTGCGGCTCGGCTCAGGAACCGGGATTGACTGTTCCTTTTCCAGATATGCGGCAACAAGCATCGAATCAATCCTTGTCGCATTTCCGCGTACTGTGCAGTTCTGATACGAGCAGGGCACCAATTGTGTCTGATAGAAATAACTTGGGGAGAGTATTTCCGCGATTGCGCGTGTCTCCCTCACATCGTCAAGGGCGTATTTTTTCAAAAGTTCTCGGTCTTTGTGGAACATCGAACAAATATCACCGCCTTCGATATAGGTTCTGTTTTTTGCCGCTACGCCGAAATGTTTCGCAATTGATTTAAGGCCGTAGTCTTCCAGTTCACGATATGTGATATCATAGAACTGCGCAAGGAAATATGTGTCGATGATATGGCGTCCATAAATGTCGTATTTGGTATAGTTTATAGTACGTTCCGCTATGGATATCCGTGAAGGGCGACTACTGGCAGGACTGCCGTCACGCCCCAGGTTGAGTTTCACTTTATGCCGTTTTGCGCGTGCCTGTATGAACGGGAGGTCAAAACGAAAAATATTGTGTCCCTCAATTATGTCCGGATCACGCTCATTTACTGTTTCTACAAATTTTTCCAGGAGCTCCTTTTCGGAATACGGCTCTTCAAGTACGATGACCTTTTCCCAGCCGGTATTGTCGCAGAAGCTTATCATCGCGATTTTATCGCCTTCCCGTTCCGGGTTCGGAAATTCGAAGCCGTCCGTCAGGAGAGTCTCAATATCAAATTGAAGTCTGCGGGTGTCGCTGAACGTCATGTTCCTGAAAAGCCTGAACTGTCCCGAAGTCAGAAGCTGCTGAGTGTCATCGTTGAAAAGCCTGAACGGCGCGGAAGGGGAAGTCGGATTGAAGCCGGTGGATTTCTTCATGAACTTGACCGCGCTGTCATATTCCGCAGAATTTGCGAATTTCGCAATATAGCCGAAAACAGCGTCACCGTTCAGTCTGACAATCTCAAAATCGAGATTTGACCCGCTGAGGACTGCCGGATTCGCCAGTAGCATGAACGGATGAAAAGGAATTTCTTTTTTCTCGAGGCTGTCACCGTGGCGTATGAAGATGACCGCTTTCCCTTGTTCACCCGGTTCCGCGGCGACAACATGGTCAAACTTTGAAGCGACAATGTTTTCCAGATTGAACTTCATATCGAGTTACCCGTTCGATTCGAGAAATATCTTTAATTCCTCACCCTCACTCCGAGGTCAAAATCCCATTTGAGGGCCCTGTTCATTTTGGGTAGGGGTGAATCTTGGGTTTTGCCTATTGTAACACCGTATTTCCAGTCGGACGGACATATTGCGATAAATCTTGCAAGCCCTCCTGATCCGCCTTGGAATTTAGAATATCCGATTATGACAAGAGCCCCTTTTTCAGGAACCTTATCTAGATTTGCAACAGCTTCCGCCTGGGCATATCCGTTATGCATCAGCCAAGACTCCCCTTCAAAATTGGAAGTCATATCGGTGCTCAGCGGTTCGTGCCCATGGAACAGAATCTTCCTTTCAAGATGAAGATATTTCAATGCTTCAAGCTTTATGCCTGGGAAACGGCTTTTCTTTGAAAACCCCGGTGATGACCATAGCTGTGACCAGTCTGAACGGACGAAAACAACAGATCCTTCCGGGATATTTCCATTTACCTTTTCCCATTCCAGTATATCTGCCACAGTGAGGCTGTAAGCCTGGTTTTTAGCGACTTTTCCTACAATTGATATGATTACGAGCGGACGGATGGCGAATGTCGCAGGCAGTTCGTCAATTGCAGGATATTCCGGATCCCAAAGAGCGGGGGCATCAATATGAGTTCCCATCTGGTCACACGACAAAATATACCGGCTGGCTTCAAACCCCTCTAGCTTGTAACTGTATGGATTGCCTGAAACGGGATTAATTGCCGGGGCGAAAAC
>CAMCYE010000157.1 GCA_945883805.1 Victivallis vadensis
ATATTCAGTCTTTCTACCCACTCGATCTGAGAAGGAGCCGTGAATATTTACCTTCTTACCGGCTTCGCACACCGTTATCCATGAGTTTTTCGAACTGCGGACGGTGTTCTTCTACGATCTTGACGCTCAGCTCGAAAATGCGCGACATGTCGATCTCCTCACGCCTGTGCCAGTGTTTCAGATCATCGAGATCGGCGATTACGGCATTCGGAACCAGTTTCTTTAATTCCCGACATACGTTTCTTGGTATGCCCAGGTCAATGATGAGGATTTTTCTTGTCTGATCCATGAATGGAGCGTGTCCGCTGTGGATAAGATATGCCGAGGTGGTTGCCACGGAAATTATCACGTCTGCGGAATTGAGGTGATCCTTTATTTCATTCAACGTGCAGATTTTTATTTTTTTTGTTTTGATTTTTTCCGGAGACGGCGGATTTATATGATAACACCAGGTCAGAGGGCATCCTAAATCAGAAATTTTTTCAGCGATCGCCTGTCCGATTATTCCGGTTCCGATAAGCAGGACATTTCTGTTTTTGGCGTCGGGGAATATGTCTTTCATATATTTCACGGAGAGGTCTTCAATTTCAAAGGCCGTGAAAAGCGGTTCGATTATCTGTCTGATGTGTTTTGCCAGATGCATGGTGTTGTCGAACCAGTCCTGCATCATGCTTCCTGCCCACCCTTTGTTTTTACAGTAGTCCAGGCCGCTTTTCAGCTGCGAGGTTACATGCTTTTCTCCCGGAGTTTGCGACATGAGTCCGGCGCAGGCAAACGCCAGGTGGCTGAACGCATCGAAACCTTTCTTGACGTAGTACGAGTCCTCGCTGACGGCTTCGAATCCGAGAATCTTGAGCAGGAGTTTTTCGAGCGATTCCGACGGGGATATGAATGCCGCCAATTCAATCCTGTTGCATGTGTTGATGAGCATGAATTCATGGACGCCTATCAGGTTGGAAAGCATTTCCCCGGCATTGTCGAACTTGTCGCCTACAAGATGCAACGGCTCCCTTTCCGTCAGAGACATGTAGTTCTGGTCGGTGCCTATCATTATCATCCCGGTCTTATTCGTGAATTCAAGATGGCGGGAGAGATTTTCCTTTATCATCCTGCTTCGCCTGCATGCGGCACCGTTGGTTGAAACAGAAACAGTCACACCGTTTTTCTCAATGGTTGCAGGAGTTATGAAACCTCCGTTCTTCCAGTTTTCATCGATTGCACAGGCAAGGATTTTTTTATGGTTGCAGTCTTTCAGTATTCTCGCATTGAGTTTTTTGTCGCCGGTGGCGGCAAAGACCAGGAAGAATTCATCAACGTCTTTTTCAAGGTATTCCCTTTGAACAAGGGAGATGGCGCCCTTGGACGCAAGTTCCCTTATTTCATTTGAGACATCCGGAGAGATGACAGTGATTTCGGCCGAAACCCTCATCAGATTGCCTATTTTTCGCACCGCTATTTTTCCGGCGCCGACTACGAGGCATTTTCTGCCCCTCAGTAAAAGATTGACTGGAAATGTTTTCTGTTCAGTTTTCATTTTTTTCGGCATTTCTGCAACCATTTTACAAAAGTTGCGTCTCTTTGACCGTATAATTAAAGATTCGCTTCTAATCTACGCATCTGCTAAAAAAAATCAATTACTTGAAAAAACAAGTTTGCAGTTCATTATTCACTTTTGCGGGAACCTCTAAAAATTCGCATTTGGTGCGTTGCGGAAGATTTTTGAAAGCTCAAAAAGAATTTCTGAACGGAGGCGTATCTGCAGATACGCCGAGAGAGGAACATTCTTTCTTGAGCCAAAAAGATCCGCAACCCGAAGGGAGACAGATTCTTATGAATTTCAGCGTTGTCGTAAAACTGCTTACATGCCACTTCGGGTATGCTCGCAATTTTACTCCTAGCTGCCTATTCATAATCTCCTGTCTCGCACCATATGCCAATTTTTAGAGGTTCCCTTGTGCCTTACTCGCAAGAACAATCTGAACCGGAGGGGGAAACCATGGACGCGATACTTTTAGTGAGATTTGGATCCGGTGACAAGGAAGCGGAAAAGGCGTTTACCGATATAGGGCGTCTAGTCAGAGAAAAATTCCCGTCTTATGAAATACGGTGGGCATACACGTCGGAGATGATAATGAAAAGACTGGCGGAAAAAGGTGAAATATTCGATTCACCTAAAGAGGCCATCAGGAAACTCAAAGAATCCGGTGCCAGGAAAGTTGTTGTCCAGCCGCTTCATATAATCCCAGGAATGGAGTTCCATGAAATCGTCGAAACCGTGTCTCGATTCAAAAGTGATTTCGGGATGATAACGGTGAGCCGGCCCCTTCTCAATTCAATGGATGATGTGAAGAGAAGTGTCAGCATCATGCTTTCAAAAGTTCCTGCCTGCCGCAAAAAGGAGGATGCTGTTCTTTTCATGGGGCATGGTTCTTTGAGGCATCCATCCGACATGATTTATGTCGCGGTCGCATATGCCGTGGAGAAGTCCGACGGCAACGCGTTCCTTGCGAGCTTGAAAGGCAATCCGACCTTTGACGAGGTTCTTGCCAGGCTCAGGGAAAAGAAAATCAAAAGGGTTTATCTGATGCCGTTCATGTCGGTTGCCGGCGATCATGTCAGGAAAAACATGGCCGGACCTGAGCCGGACTCGTGGAAATCAATTCTCGCAAAAAATGGAATTGACTCGATTCCGGTAATGAAGGGAATGTCCGAATACGATGAAATTGCCGATATCTGGCTTGATCATCTGGAGCAGACGATAAAACAGTCCGCCACAGTGTAATTTATTCGGATGAAAAGCTATAAAATTTCAAAGGGTAAAATTTTACAGATGAAAAATAAAGAAATTAAAAAAACAAAGGTCGGGTTTACAAGCGGAGCGTGTGCGGCGGCAGCGGCAAAAGCCGCCTGGATGCTATACAACGGGGAGAGGGTTGAAGATGAGGTGGACATATTGTTCCCGGACAAAAAACGATACTCTCTGAAAATAAAAGCCTCCGGAATGAATGATAAGACTAAAACCGCAACCGCATCAGTTATAAAGGACGCCGACGATGATCCTGATTTCACCCACAAGATGCTGATAACCGTAAAAATATCGCCACTGCTCGCGCATAATATCACAACGAGGGATTTCACCGCTGATATTCTGGATTCCGCATTTGTCATAAGGGGAGGGAAAGGAGTTGGCCTGGTTGCAGGGAAAGGACTGCCTGTTCCCGAGGGAAAATGGGCGATCTACCCAGTGCCCAGAAAAATGCTGGCCGATAATATCCTGTCATGCAAATACAGGACGAACGGACTTTTCCTGCTGGAGATTTCCGTGAAAAACGGAGAGGAGTTTGCGGAAAAAACACTCAGTCCCACTATTGGAATCAAAGGCGGAATATCCATTCTCGGGACAAGCGGCATAGTTCTCCCGTACTCCAATAAGGCGCACCTGGACACCGTCAAAATTCTTCTGAATGGAGCCGGAAAGGAGGGAATCAGGCAGATTGTCCTCTGTGTGGGAGGCACTACTGTGAAAGCCGTCCGGAAAATGTATCCTGAAATTCCGGAGCTCGGCATAATAAGGGTAGGGGATCTCATAAATCCGGCACTGAAATTCGCCTCCTCTCTCGGCTTCGCCAAAATTACAATCGCCTGCATGCCTGGAAAGTTCCTCAAATACGCGGAGGTTCACAGGAACACGCATGACCATAACGTCAATCAGCGGTTCGGCGGTCTTGCGAAATTCGCAGAAAACCTTGGCTTCAGCGGACGGACCGTTGGAAAAATCAAAGGCTCCGCAACAGTAAGGGAGATAATGGATTTCATCAAGCCCGATCCGGCATTGAAGAAGATGAATGAACTTGCGGGAAAAGCGCTTGGGAATTTTCTGGACTGGACGGGAAATTCCAATATTGAAGTTGTTGTTTTAGATTCCGACGGGAAAGCCGTAGCCGGAAAGACTAGGATTTAATCGATGTAAATATTCAATGAAGACCATACTTCATTGAATATTTACTAATCGTGTTGGCATTAAACCACTTGCAACTATTTTGTTCTTTTTTACGATTTGATTGTTTACTTTGTCGATATACTTGCTATAGTATTATCATTTAAAGAGGCATAATAAGTAAGATTTGACAATAAGATATGGATGGATTATATGGTGGATAAACATTGGAGAAGCGTTGCAAAGGCGGTGTCATGGCGAACTCTCGGGACCATAGATACTATGCTTATTGCCTGGCTTATAACAGGAAAACTGGCTTTTGCAATTTCAATCGGTTTCGTAGAGGTGTTCACTAAAATGTTCCTTTACTATTTCCATGAAAGATTATGGAACAGGATTAAATTCGGACGGGTTGTACCGAAGGAAACGGAATACAATATTTAATGAGTTGCAGAGGCACAGAGGCACAGAGTTCGGAAATGCGAGAGTTATAATACTTGAAATAAAAATACACAAAAAAGTTTTTATAAGGGAATATCATGATAAGCAAAGAAGATATTGAAAAGCTTAAAAAAGATTTTGAAGGGAAAACTCCCCGGGAAATAATAACATGGGGTTTGGATTTCTTCGGGACTGGCAAAATCGCCCTGTCATCAAGTCTCGGGGCGGAAGATCAGGTTCTTACCGACATGATTCTGAAAATGAACCCTTCGGCAAGGATTTTCACTCTGGATACCGGACGACTTCCGCAGGAAACGTATGATGTCATTTCCGATACCATGAGAAAATACAATATGAAATACGAAGTGCTTTTCCCGGAATCAAAGGATGTGGCGGAGATGGAAAACTCATTCGGGCCAAATCTGTTTTATGAAAGCATCGAGAAAAGAAAACTCTGCTGCGAAGTTCGCAAAATCAAGCCTTTGAGGAAAATCCTTTCAACGCTTGACGCCTGGATCTGCGGACTTCGCAGGGAACAGAGCGTCACGCGGACTGAAGTGGAAAAAATCGGGTTGGATGAAAATTTCTCCCTGTTAAAGCTGAATCCGCTTGCCGACTGGAGCGAAAAGGATGTCTGGAATTATATTAGGGAAAATAATGTTCCCTGTAATAAACTTCACGGGGAGGGATATCCGAGCATCGGATGTGCCCCCTGCACAAGAGCCGTAAAGCCGGGCGAACATCCACGGGCAGGCAGATGGTGGTGGGAGGAACCGGAGAAAAAGGAATGCGG
>CAMCYE010000158.1 GCA_945883805.1 Victivallis vadensis
GAAAAGAATCAATCACTGAAAACTATTGCCGGGTTAGACAGGCATTAACCTGCTTTGTTCCGCCGTTCTCAATAATAATGAAAATATCTGCGAAACTCCAATTTTCCCTGAAACAGCCAACAATATTAAATTAGGCGGCCAAAGCGCCGCAACTCTAGTCGTCAGTCGCTGGTCGTCAGTCGGAATTTAGTGTTAAGTTTTAAGTGTTAGGTTTTAAGCCGAACTTTCTAACTTCGTCAGGTGTCCGTCACTGGCTTTTAGCTGACAGCCATTAACTTTGAGCTATGAACTACGAGCCATGTGCTCTTACACTCCGATTCACCGATTCGCCGTTTCCCCGATTCATTTCCTCAACTGGGCACTTGGACACTCGGCCACTTGGGATCTTTTGAAAACTTTGAAATTCCTTAGCGTTAAATTAACCGGCTTTGTCGGTACTCTTGGGTGCAACGGTTCAGAAGAGCGATATCACAAAATAAGTTATTGCAGAGCAGATGGCGGTCAATGGAATAGTGAGGAACCATGCCCATATTATCCTGCGTGCAGTTATCCATCTGACTCCGGCGCCTTTCTCGATGGCTCCCACGCCCATTATGGATCCTGCGATGACATGTGTCGTGCTCACGGGAATTCCGAAGTGGGCTGTTCCAATCAGGACTATGGCGGAGGCGGTCTCGGCGGAAAATCCTTCCATTGGCCGTATTTTTATGATCTTGGTGCCCATTGTCTTAACTATCCTCCAGCCACCCATCATGGTTCCCAGTGATATCGCGGCATAACATGATATCACCACCCAGGAATCAAGCTGGAAAGACTTAGTCACGCCACCGGTGAAAAGCGCCAAGGCGATTATTCCCATGCTTTTCTGGGCGTCATTTGTGCCATGCCCCACGCTGTAGCAGAAAGATGACAGAAGCTGCAGTTTTTTGAAGATGGAGTTTGCCTTTACGGGAGTCGCCTTCCGGAATATCCATAATATGGCTATTGTGAATGCCGATGCCGCAACCATGCCGATAAGTGGCGCCATGAATATGAAAATGACAATCTTGACGACTCCGGAAATAACCACGGCCTTGAAGCCTGCCGCTGCGAACGCGCTTCCGACAAGACCCCCTATAAGTGCGTGACTGCTCGAAGTGGGCAGTCCGAGCAGCCAGGTTATGATATTCCAGATTATGGCTCCGACCAAGGCCGCCAGAACTACTGTCAATGTAATATGTTCAGTATATACTATGCCTTTGCCGACTGTCTTGGCGATGGCTATCCCAAAAGTAAAATAGCCTACAAAATTGGCCAGCCCCGCCATAATCACCGCCTGCCCCGGTGTAAGGGTTTTTGTCACCACTACCGTCGCTATGGAATTTGCCGAGTCGTGAAATCCATTGAGGAAATCAAACATGATCGCCAGCGCTATTACTGCAATCACCAGAATAAATGTAATGTCCATGTTTACCCTCGCCCTAAATATTAACTATATTAAAAAAATACCGGTTCGCCGTTTAATTACGGTTAGGGATTTGTTAGGATTGTGTTAAATTGGGAGATTGTTGAAATCATGGAGAAAATCTATCCTTCAGGGGAACATGGAACATTCTAAAACACAATTTCGTGCGGCCATCATCGGACTCGGTTTCGTAGGAGCGGGAGATCAGGTTTCCGGAAATGCCATCGGCGGGCAACAGGTCTCGGCACTCGACGGCACACATGTGGAAGCTTTTCTGAAAAATCCACGCTTTAAACTTGTGGCGGGAAGCAGCCGGGACGCGGGGCGGCGTGAGCGCTTCACACAGCGTACCGGCATCAAAACATATTCCGACTGGCGAGAATTGCTTGACAGAGAAAAGCCCGAGATCGTCAGCATTGCCACTTACGCGCCATCCCACGCGGAAATCACAACAGCATGTGCCGATCGGGGGGTGCGTGTAATCTACTGTGAAAAACCGATCGCAACCAGGCTCACGGATGCGGAGCAAATGCTCTCCTCCTGTGAAAAAGCCGGCGCCTTGCTGATCATCAACCATAACCGACGTTTCAATATCAACTATCGCCGTCTGCGGGACGAGATTGCAAAAGGAGTGCTGGGAGAGCTCACCTCCGCATCATTGCGCTGGGGCAGCGGCAGACTTGGCAACATAGGAACACACCTGATTGACGCCCTCTGCATGCTCACGGGCCGCAACATTGAAGCTGTTTTCGGCACACTAGATCTTTCGGCAAAAACGGATTGCCGCGGAGCTGAATTCAGCGACCCGGGCGGATGGGGTTTGATGCGTCTTTCCGGCGGGCTTATGGTAACAGTGGATGCCGCCAATCACGGTACCGGCGCAATGCAGATCATCATCTACGGACAGAAAGCCAGGGCAATTGTCGGCAGGGATACGCTTTCAATTGAATTCCCGGATGGACGTATTGAGCAGTGCCCATGCCTGTCGAAAAATGCCACCTCCATGGATCTCGCCGTGGCGGAAATAGCGGATTGGCTGGACAAAAACAAACTGTTCCCGTACTCGGCAGCCGATGCAATTAAGACCTTGGAATCTATCATGGCATTCCATGTGTCGGACAATCGCGGGAACTGCTGGGTTGACTTGCCTCTAACAGGTTCCGACCGTGACTGCGAGGTGAGGAGCGGGTGAGATATGCTACGGATTTCGGATAATATCGGAAATCCATGGAAATGTGTCTCGAACTTGTTGACTTGTCGCTCGATATGGCTAAACTAAAAGGCGAACAGGCCGGTTCCGTAAAAACAGAATTCCAACATCTCGGAAAAGACAATGATGCAGATTAAAGACGGACAATTAATTAGCCCTCCGAAAAGGAAATGGACGTTCCTGCCGGTAATCGACAGATACATGTTCCGGGAATTCATGATTCCATTTTCCGTACTCATACTCGGATTTATGATTATGTTTGTCATATCCGACATTTATGACAACATAAAGGATTTTCTCGAGAATAACGCGAGCACTGTCACAATGGTCAAATACTATCTGCTCAGGCTTCCCGGACATGTGGAGTTCATTCTTCCCCTTTCAATACTTCTGGCCTGCATGTATACAATGGCCCACATGGGGAAAAATCTTGAAATAATAGCCATGAGGGCTTCCGGGATTTCACTTCACCGCGCCTGCGCCTCAATTTATGTGATAGCGGTTCTCATAACGCTTTTGGATTTCTTCTTCAAGGAGACAATTGTTCCAAATTCGGAAAAAATGGCCTATGTTCTGGCAAAAAGCACAACGCACGAGACATACAGGTACAACCTGAAGGAAATGCTCACCTACAGGAGCCCTGACGGATCGAAAACATGGTTTTTCAAATATTTCGACCTCAACGGTCTTCAGAAAGACGTGATCCTGAAGAAATATAAGAGCAAGGACGGGACGCTCGACTGGGATATTGAGGCCGAAGAGGCTGAATTCATTCCTGACAAGGGATGGGAATTCCGTGATGTTGTACTGACAAAATACGGGGATGACGGAATGATGCCGGAGAAACCGCAGAAATTCGATGTCATAAAGAAAGATATCAATGAATTTTCTGAAACTCCAAGAGACATAATAAATGCCGTAAGACCGCCGGAAGAACTTCCCTCTCTGGTGATAATCGATCTTTTGCATAGGACAAAAAACATGGCCAAAAGCTCAAAAAGCCTGTATGAGACAACCCTGTATAACAGGCTTGCGTTTCCGTGGGCATGTGTTCTTGCGGTTTTACTCGGCATCCCCCTTGCCGCTAAAAATGAAAGGAGTGGAATCTTCCTTTCCATTATAATAGCGGTCGGGATAATTCTCGCCTATACGCTAACATCGCAGTTGATGCTGATTCTCGGTAACAGGGGAATTGTCCCGGCTGCCATAGCAGGTATCGGTCCGACAGTCGCTTTCCTCGGATATGGCTGGTATAACGCCGTGACGCATCAGTAAATGAATCGGAGAATGGGCGAATCGGTGAATCGGAGCGGTAAAGGCGAAATAATTCACAGCCATCTCACAATATGATGGATTAATGGATTTTTTACATATGCAAAAAAAACGACCGGACACTCTCGGCGGAAGTCCTTCCGCACAGGAAATACATGGAGCCGACCAGACGGTCGGCGTTCCCGGGAACGCCAAGCGTCTGCTTGGCTTAAAAAATGTGAGGGAAAACTTTCGCCGGACAAATCTAGCGGCCAACGGACAAAGTCAATCAAACAATTTCGGGATATCTGCGGAACAGGCTTTAAAATATCTTGAACTGGAAGACTTTTCAGAGATGATCTGCCTGTTCAGAAAGGCTTACGAACAGAAAATAAAGTGCTCGTCAAATACTGTTTCGGCATGTTCAATCATCAATGCGAAATGCGGGAGCTGTCCTGAAAATTGCGCTTTCTGCGCGCAGTCAAGCCGGTCGAAGGCGAAAATTGACGCATATCCCCTGGTTTCGGTGGAGACGATGGTCGATCAGGCGAGGAAGGCTTCGGAGCAGGGGTCGGTCCGCTATGGTATTGTCACATCGGGAAGAACTGTCGGAAAAGGGAGGGAACTTGACCAGATATGCAGGGCTGTAAGCATAATCGCCAGGGATCTTCCCATAAAGCCGTGCGCATCGCTGGGCATACTTGATTTGGAATCTTTGAAACAATTGAAAGAAGCAGGACTGACCCGCTACCACCATAATCTTGAAACTGCCGGGAGCTATTTCAAGGTCATCTGCAGCACAAGGAATTACAAGGATCAGACGGATACCGTCGGGAATGCCAGGAAAGCGGGACTTTCCGTATGTTCCGGAGGAATATTCGGGCTTGGTGAAAGCAAGGCCCAGAGAGTTGAACTTCTTGAGACCATCAGAGGTATGGAAGTTGATTCTGTGCCTGTGAATTTTTTGAACCCGATTCCGGGTACGCCCCTTGGGGACATGAAACAGTTGACACCCTTCGAATGCCTGAAAATCATCGCAGTCGCCAGGTTGATGCTTCCAGAAACCAATATCCGGATATGCGGAGGAAGGGAATTCAATCTCAGGGATTTCCAGTCATGGATTTTTCTTGCGGGAGCCGATGCCGTCATGACCGGAGGTTATCTTGTCACTTCCGGCAGGGATGTGAAGATCGATCTGCAGATGATCAGTGATGCGGGAATGAGGCTAGACACTC
>CAMCYE010000159.1 GCA_945883805.1 Victivallis vadensis
TGGGGTAGCAATGCGCCACTTTATGATGACTAGCCAAATGCAAGCATATCTTCACTCATCTTTTTACTCAACTCCTTGAGTTTTTCGGAAATGGCAAACCTCCGCGTCCCCTCAAGGCGGACAGAGGGGACACAAATCCCCATTGCTGCGACTGTTTTCCCGTCCGCCCCGAATACCGGCGCGGCAAGTGCATATGCCTCCCTTTCGGCAATGTCCTGAATGCAAATCCCGTCTTTCCTGATTTCCAAGAGTTCCTTTTTCAGGGCTGTAAGCCCGACCCCTTCCTTTGAACACTTCTTCAGGAGGCTGTCGCGTTCCCCTTCCATGAACGCCAGAAGAACTTTCCCCGAAGCGCTTGTGAACAGCGGCAGTTCGTTGAAGATATCGGTGTTTATGATCACGCTCCGATTGAAAACCGATTTTGCCACCAGCACCACCTTCCCGTCGGAAAGCACCGAAACAAGCCCGGACTCCTTTGTGGAAAAAGAAAGTTCCGATGCATATTTTTTCGCCAGCGATTGCAGCCCGGAACTGTTAATACCGTGGCTGGCCAGGGAAAAGAACTTCTCATCCAGCGCATACTGGCTTTCCGCGAGTTTTTTCACATATCCCAACTCTACAAGTGTCTTCAGTATGTTGCACAGGGTTCCCTTATTGAGCCCCGTAGCTTCGCACATCTCCTTAAGCGACATTTTCTGGCGTTTTGAAAGAAGCTCCACGGAATCGAAAACTTTCTTTATTACAAGTATCATGGTCTCTCACTTTCTATTTTTGCGTTTCCCTGCGTTTCCGGCATCCTGCGAAACCGCCGTCTTCCAGGGTTTCCCAGTATTTAGATCAACAAGAACCTTCTCCAGCACAGAAGTGCAGTATGTGCAAGATTCACAGTTCCCGGAACAAGCGGTTGTCCGCTGGAACCAGTCTTCCGGAAATTTCGAATTGTCGATTACACAGGGGGCTATTGCAGGGCCGAAGCCTGGTTCACAGATATCAAGGATATTCCCATTGTATTTCCTTTCGACATAGGCCTTGATTACAATCCAGGGACGCGAATGCATCCTGGTTGCAAGTTTGACGACATCGAAATATTTCTCATAATTGCCGATGTCCTCGGGCCTTATCCAGGTATTCTGAAGAAGGCTCACCCAGTTCTCCTTCTTCTCCAGATACTTCCAGCAGACATGCGGGTTCCACTTGATATTGTGAAAATCATCCAGATGGTTTTCATGTGCCACCAGATTGTCGTGGAAGGTCTGTCCGGAACAGAAACTCATGCATCCGCTGTTCGCAAGCATTACAAGCTTCTTGCCGTTTTTATCCGCCCAATCCCTGAGTTCGGCAATCTTTTTCAGGTCGCGGTTATATTCCCGCTGGACGTGGAATGAATCAAAGAGATCGGAAAGGTACTGCATTCCCTTCACCGTTCCGATCCTCATATTCACCGAAGCCCTGACCTCCACATCCGGAAACCTGTCCTTTATGATATGCGCTATCGCGGGAGAGGTTGTGGTGGCTATTTCAACGCCTCCGACAGAATTCCGCAGATGTTCAAAAATGGAAACAATACGGTTCGCAAGTTTAAGGGAAAGCGCTTCTTCCCCGTAACAGTTCGCATTGAAAAGGATATCGAGTTTTATCCCCATGTCCTTATAAGCACTCAAATCGCTTTCAAGGATATTCTGCGCATTCCAGTTGACAAAGCCGCGCTGTTCCGTTATGGACGCCCTGCATGTGGCAGTGTCCATCCACGGAAAATAAATCTCGGCAATATGTTCCCCGAATTCCCTGACCGTATCTGAGAAAAAAGTTTCCCCGTCCCCGGCAAGTTGATATCCCAATGCGAATTTCATAATTAAACCTATCCGGTTCAGTCTGTTCCCAGCTTGGTTTTTGCGGCAACTTTTTTCGCCTTCGGCTTATCCAGGCTGGAGCTGGTGCCGCCCTGATGGCCGTCAGGCGACAGATTCAGTTCACTGTATCCGGACCAGTCCACCGCCCACGGTTTTTTCCTCCGGAACGGATATTCATATTTCTTTACAAGGGCGTTACGCTTTTCAAGCGAGACGATACACGCCCTAGTGCATCCGCCGGCGCCGCAAACCGCCTGTCCGGCGTTGTATAATTTTTCCGGCTTGTAATAGAAGGGTGAAATATGGTTTGGCTCCGTGTTTTCGGTTCCTTCTATATAATAACCTTTTTTCGACGGATCGTCCATGTATTTCGCGCCGCGAAACGCCAAATCGCAGGCCTTGCAATCTATTTCCCCCCATTCAAGATCATGTCCGGCGACAGTCACCTTTATGCTTTTCGTCTTGCTGATCGCGTTTCCGGGGCATGCCCTGACACAGGCCATGCACTTGTTGCAAAGTTTTGGGCCGGCATAAATCGGGTCGGGCTCAAGATCCAGCTCGGTAAATATCAATCCGACTCGCTGGGCGGGGCCGAACTGGGGAGTCAGAAGCATTTTGCTCCAGCCTATTTCACCGAGACCTGCAGCGAAGGCGGCAAGCCTCAGATGCACCATTACGTCAGGCGCCGGTTTTCCCGGTTCGACAGGCTTGCTGAAGTTATTCCGCAGATTTCCTTCCCCGTCAATCGCCCTCCAGTCACTCTGGTGCCCCATTGGCAATGCCTCAAATCCCATGTCCTCTATCATGCGACAGATGTTCATCACGACAAGCGGCATGAACAGATATGTTATGCCGCCATATCCCATAGATGAATAATTGCTGAAAAAAGTACCCTCTTCAATTCCCCTGAGGGAGCCGCGCAGGACTCTGAATCCTACGGCTATGCATGATTTAGCCTGAGGCATTATGTATCTCGGATCCATCTGCTTGGGCGCACCTTCGAACCTGTCCATGGGGGCGATTCCAACCAGGTCCGCTCCAAGAGCCTTTGCGTGCTCCTTTATTTTCCGTGTCAATGCCTTTCTGGCATCCATACTCATTTTCTTTTTCATTTTACCGGCACCTTCCTTGTATTATGTTTATTAAAAAAAAGCTATTCCATATCTTTTGAAATCAGGAAGCTCAAAGTCCTGATACATCCCTTTCAATACGCCCTGAACACATTTTGACTTGTTGTCCGGAGTAACCCATTCACATTGTCCGGAAGATGCGACATCCCGATGGACAGAGATCCTGATCTTCTGGCTTACGGCTTGAGCCTCATAGGAGAAAATCTGGACTATTTTCCGTCCGTCCCCGATCTCGCTCAGGGAAACTCCAGCCACACCTTTGAGTTCAGCTTTGACCTGCAGATCTGCGGAAATCAAGTCCAGCAGCCCTTTGTTGAGACGGTCACCGTCATCCGCCCAGAGCGGAAAAAGATTTTGTTCCGGAGCGGACATCATGTTCTCAATCTTCCTTCCTGTCGCGAATTTCGCAGGAATATAAAGTGACTTGCCGGAGAAATATTCATTTGCCGTGAATTCGTCGGACGGATTGAAGACGCTCGCGTTGAGGACGTCCTTGAGCACCGTGTCCTTTCTGACCTTCTTCCGTTCATCACATGTGCCCGGCATTCCGAGTGAAAGCAGCTTCCCCCCTTTTTTCACATATTCACGGAGAAACGCCGCCTCTGCGTCGCTCAGAAGCGACACATATGGGAGTATCACAAGCTTGTATTTCATGGCATCCTCCATTTTTTCAGAGAATACGACATTGTACGGAAGCCTGTGTTTGAGCAGGAATTCTTCGGCCATATGCAGGGACGGCCATGCCCTGTAATGATCCAGCTCAAGGCTTTCCCTGTGGTAAAGGACTGCGATGTTCGAAATGTTCTTCCTCCCGCCGAATATGGGAAGCGTCCTGACAAAATCAAGATCCTTCTTGATGTAAGGATATATTCCGTCCCACTCGAAATACATCTTCATCAGATCTTCCTCTCCCGAACATAATGAAATCGGCATCGTCCTGACAGACCAGAGCATGCCTATGGCCGCGTTGAAGGTCACAGCTTCGAAAACGACCTTGTCAATCTCATCTTTGTTTTCCGGAAAGCCCGGATTCGCATATTCGGCTACCGACGTGTCGAAATCATCTTTTTTCCATGCGCCCGGAACACCGACCGATCCGCATGCGTCGGCAGAGATGTCACAATGATAATTGCCGACAGCGCTTCCGTTTTTCATTCCGGGGAAAAGTTTGTTTTCGATGTAAGCCAAGTCGCAGACGGACATGATTGTCTGGAAATCGACACCGTTCTTATAATGGCTGTTGCCTCTCCAGAGCGCAGGATTGACACATAAAAGTCCGTAAGGATTCTGTTTTTCGAGATGCTCCCTCATTTCGACATGGATCTTCAGGTTACGTTCACAGTTGAAATCAAGGAACGCCTGGACGATCGGATCGTCGGAGGAGTCAAGGGACGGGGGCATCTCTACATTGTCGAAATCATCGAAGTACAATTCATCAATGAGCCTTTTCCCGTTCTCACGCAGATAACCCTTGAAATCATTCGCACACGCCTCGCATTTACAAGGCTTCAGATACTCGTTGTCTATGTAAACACCGTCGGCACCCCGTTTGACGGCATCTGAAATGAGGTCTTTGAAATAATCAATGAACCCACTGCCCGACTGGCATGCCGTCCTCCTCCAGTAATTGTAGCTGGTCGGACGGCCGTCAAGATTCACCGCCCATCTGATGCCGGGCCAATGGGAAGTTTCCTGCAATATGTTCTGATACTGGATATACGGCACCGACTTGATATTGAATTCATGGAGATAGCCGGTCATCCTTTTGAAGTCGTCCCTCTCGGCCTTTTCTATTTTTCCGTCTGCCCCCAGGGAAAACGGCAATGCGACAATGTTAACCCCGAGTTCTGCAAACTTTCCGGCGGTCTCCCTGGACATGACACGGTCATACCACTCATCGTACCAGAGGGCGTTCCCTGCAATGGCTCCTGCAAGCGTCCCTCCCCTTTTCCTGAGCTTGGAAACACCCCACGCATTGATCCATACAATCGGTTCGGAGCCGAAGTGTTTTTTGATCTTGTCAGCTGTTTTCATGATCCCCG
>CAMCYE010000160.1 GCA_945883805.1 Victivallis vadensis
TGCGCAGGCAGGGAAAAAGATACGTCCTCTGCTTGCAAAGGCAAACCACGTCTTCTTATTGTCCGGCGTGCCGTAAATTTCCCAGTAATAATTCTCTTTCGCAGGTTTGATGAACACTTCAATCAAGTCGCCCGTAGAGTAAAAGTGAGACTGATCCTCTTTACCTTCCTGCACGACGTCGGAATCTTCAAATTCGGCGCCGACATAAAGGTAATTATCATCCCACAGCAATTTCACCTTGCCTTTTTCCTGCAATTGCCTGCCTATGTTCTTCTGCATGCTTTCCGGAGAACTGAAATATGATTTCACTGGCAGACGGGGCGAATACGCAGCGGCTTTAGCCCAGGCACCCTCGTCAAGCCTACCGTCAAGAATTACTGGCGCAGAAGTGTATTTGGCAATCACGTCAGGACCGCCGGCTTCATATCCCGACGATGAAAAAGACATTAGTGATGCGGCACAAACGGCAAATGCTGTCAACAGAATTCTCATATCCATTCTCTCCTGTCATTTGTTTTTTCCATAAAAACCTCCGTCAATGTAACGTGGGCGGGGATTAATTCAAGATTTGAGATACAGGACACCGGGAACAAAGACTGTGAAATCATGGAAATCACAACTTTTATCATTTGCCTGCTTTACTAACCAATAGAACGAGGATAGATTCGCCGCTCAATTTTATCTCATGAAAATTGCAGAACAAGTCAGAATATTATTCCCTTACATTATGGAGAGACTGTAAAATGATGTCATGGATTGACTGGATGATAGTTGCCGTTCCGCTGGTGGTCATTGCGATTGTCGCATTCCGTACGCAAAAGCATGTGAACGGAGTGGCCGAATTCATGGCGGGCGGACGGCTCGGGGGACGTTACCTGGTTTGCAACGCCAGGGGTGAAATGGGAATGGCGGTCATCGGAATAGTTGCCGCTTATGAACTTTTCTATGTAGCCGGATTTACAATAACCTGGTGGAGTTTGATGACAGTCCCCCTAGGATTGTTCATCGCCCTTACCGGATATATATTTTACCGCTACCGCGAAACCCGCGCGATGACGCTTGCTCAATTTTTCGAGATCAGGTACAACAGGTCATTCCGCCTCTTCGCAGGTTCCCTCGGATTCCTGTCAGGATTGATAAACTACGGCATATTTCCTGCGGTCAGCGCACGTTTTTTCGTATATTTCTGCGGACTTCCCCAAGACGTGCATATTCTGAACTTTGCCGTTCCCACCTTTGCGATTATCATGGCAATATATCTTACGCTGGCCTTGGTCATGACATTGACCGGCGGGCAACTTACAGTAATGATCACCGACTGTATCGAGGGACTGCTGGCGCTGGTAATGTTTATCGTCATCATTGTCGCCCTTCTGATCATTTTCGACTGGTCGCAGATCCAAGAAGCGATGTCCATGGCTCCAGCCGGTAAATCCATGTTGAACCCTTTCGATATTTCCCAAGCGAAGGATTTCAATATCTGGTACGTGCTTATCGGGTTAGTGGGAGCTGTTTACGGTGTCATGGCTTGGCAGGGAGGGCATGCGTTCAATTCCTGTGCCAAAAATGCACACGAGGCCAAGATGGGGGCGATTCTCGGCACTTGGCGCAACGCTTCCAAGGGCGTGATGGTAACCCTGCTGGCAGTATGCGCAGTAACTTTCCTGAAGCATCCGGATTTCGCAGTCCAGTCCGCACATGTGCAAGATGTCCTGGACAAAATCAGCGACCCCCAGATCCAAAACCAGATGCGCATGCCGATTGCGATAAACTTAATGCTGCCAATTGCAATCAAGGGGATGCTGTGTTCGATCATGCTCTTCGGCCTCCTGGCGTGCGACAGTTCCTACTTGCACTCATGGGGGAGTATTTTCATCCAGGACATCATCCTACCTTTGAGGAAAAAAGCCCTTACGCCGAAGCAGCACATTAATCTGTTGCGCTGGGCGATTGTCGGGGTGGCTCTTTTCGGATTCTTTTTCAGTCTGCTCTTCCGTCAAACTGAATATATCCTGATGTTCTTCGCCCTTACCGGAGCCATCTTCCTGGGAGGAGCCGGTTCAGTTATTGCCGGTGGTCTTTACTGGAAGAAGGGAACTACTGCCGGAGCATGGGCCGCCATGATTTCCGGTTCGGGACTGGCTGTTGGCGGAATTCTGCTCCAGCAGTGCTGGAAGACAATCCATCCCTGGCTGTTACAACTTTTCCCGAACAACCAGGCCATTGCGGACAGCGCCGCAAAGTTCCCGATAAACGGACAGATCATGTATTTCCTGGCAATGGTAACATCCATAGCATTATACGTTATTGTCTCGTTGCTCACCTGCAAAAAAGATTTCAACATGGAGAGAATGCTTCACCGCGGCAAATATGCGGTTGCCGACGACAAGGTGAAAATTGAATTTGAAAAAAGGTGGTCTTGGAGTTCCATAATCGGGATAGATGAACATTTCACCAAAAGCGACAAAGTGATTTCCACCAGTGTTTTCAGCTGGTCCATGCTCTGGTGGATTGTATTCATTGTCGTCACCGTCTGGAATCTGGCCAGCCCCTGGCCGTTAAGCTGGTGGGCGACATATTGGCACTATTACGCCATCATCATTCCTCTGGTCATCGGGATTGCAACCACCGTCTGGTTTCTCTGGGGAGGCATTATTGATCTGCATGAACTGTACGTAAACCTGAAAACTTATAAGTCAGACGCAACGGACGATGGCACAGTCACACTTGCCGAAGAACGGGTACTGCCTGATAATCTTATCAACGCCGTGGAAGAAGAGGCGGAAAAAAACATCATCGACAAAACAAAACCAGACACCGGAAAACCGTCAAATTAGGCAGACAGGATTCGCAATATTAAATTTTCGGCTCTTTCTCAGATCGAGTGGGTAACTCGACTAGAAAGACTGAATATCCAATATCCAATCCGCCATTGCGGAAACATCCAACCGATGAGTTGAGCTCAATATTATTCAAAAGCACAGACGCGGCTAATAAAAGGGAATTCCCTTGGATATTGGACATTCCTGTCTGTGACGAAAATGAAATTCGAACCCACAGACAGGAATGTCTGTGCTACTTTTAAGACAAATTTCATTTTCAAATTACCGTTTCGAGCACCGTCTATAGTTTTTTCATGACTCTTATAGCTTCCGCCACATTGCTCATGTACTTTCCGAATACGGCTCGGTTGTCTAGAAAATGTCCTGCTCCAAACAGGCCTGTTCTTTTCCCCGCATGAATTCAAGGAGTTTTTTCTCGGACTGTCTTGCCGTCTCCGGAAGAATGGTCCCTGATTTCCCAAAAAGCCCCCCATACGCGTCCATGAGAGATGTTTCCGGATATCTCTCTTCACAGAAATGCACGAACTTCAAAGTCCTGAACGCGTCAAACCATGTGTGGAAGGCCCACAGTATCTTCTTCTTGTCCTTAGGCGTGTTATTCAAAATTTTTCCCCATTCGTGAAAAAATTTATTTTCAATTAAAAAAGCTGTGAGAGACCTGTCTATGTCACTAATTGATTCTTCAAATGAACCGCTGTCTGTTGCCATCTCATGCTCTATAAGGAAGAACAGCTTTTTTAAAATGAAAAAAATCTCGGGATTGTAAAACATCGGCCCTTTCCCTGATTCGACTATCTGCGAGATTCGCGGGCCGGTTCCGAACGGAACCCTGTCGGACATCCGGGAAGACGGACGGACAGTGGTTTCGGTGATTTGCCCGATCTCCCCTGTTTTCCTCAGAGCCTGCAGAAAGTAAAAATCCTCTCCGCCGTTCCTCTTCCTCATGCCCCCCGCCCTGACATAATCCTCGGCGCGGCAGGCCATCGCCGAGCCCAGGACATTATACGCATATGGCGACCGCGAAATCCGCAACCCCTGGACATAGTAACGCATGAACAGCTCGTATGATATTGCCGCAGCGTCTTCTTCGGCAGTCCGTCCCGGCTGATGTTCAAAATTTATTGTCGCCCCCGCCTTGACGCCATTTGATGAAAAATATCCACCGATTGCCGCCAGATAATTCCGCTCGACAAGCGTATCCGAGTCAAGGGAGATTATAATAGGGGACGCCCCGGTGAAATCTAAAAATTCAAGAGCCTTGTCCATTCCGATTTTCCGTGCGGCTCCGACACCTTCCTTCAGATTTATTTCAAATCCGGACGCTGATGCGTCGATCCAAGAGAGATTAAGCCCCTCCTGAAAAGGGAATTGCGAAGCCCGCAGAAGCCGGAGAGTCTCCCGGTTTTCCGCGAACTTCGCAGAACCGCCAAGACTGACTGGCGGCGGATTGTTAACCACGAGAATCACAAGTGTATCGTCAAGTCCGGCACCGTGGTTATCCGCCAGTGACTCGAGGGTGCGTGGCAGATATTCCGATTCGGCACAGACCGGAATGACAAGTGCGTTTTTGAACGTACGGGGGGGAATATTCTCAAGTTGCCGCCCGGACTTGTTTTTAAAAATATATTTTTGAAAATTCATGCTTTTAAAATATAACTCTTAATGTATTGTTAAATAACTCACATGACGTTTTTATTTCAACAAACTTACTATGATAACCGAGGTTAAACATGAAGTTCAATATTCTGGATTTCTTACTGCCCAGAGAAGTTAAATTTTTCAAGTACATGCATAGTCAGGCTGATATTTTCATCGACGGGTGCGAACTTTTCAGAAAGCTTGCGACGACCATCGACAAGATAAGCGAAGCGGAAGCAAAAAACATAATATTGAGGATAAACGAATTCGAGCAGAAAGGCGATGACCTGGAGCATCTGATCATAGACGAGCTCCACAAGACGTTTATAACCCCGCTGGACAGGGAAGACATTCATTCGATAGCCATAAACATTGACAAATCTCTCGACATATTGAACAGCATATCGCGAAAATTCGAGATATACGGCATACGCAATGTCCCGATAAATGTCTGCCGGTTCGCCGATATAATTGTCGAGATTTCCATTGAACTCAGAAACCTCTTTGCCGCGCTCGAA
>CAMCYE010000161.1 GCA_945883805.1 Victivallis vadensis
AAATCAGGCCAGATTCATCGAAAAGATTGAAGAAACAGGTAGTGGCGGCATAAGGGATTTTGGCGGAAACGGTTTGACGCACTGCATCCAGCTCCGCCGGAATTGTATTCCAGAAACGGTCTTTCCAGTATCCTGATGCCCGCGTGAAATTGAATTCGGCTTTCACTATTTTCCTTGAAGTCTTGAAGGAAGCTGATGCAATTCCTTTCCGTACGCTAATTGGTTTTAACAGGGGCGAAAGCTCCCCGCCCTTTCGAACGGCTTCTGCAAAATCCATAATCTCAGGCGGTTTTTCACTGACTTCCCCATGGCTGTGCGACATTCGCACCCGGATGCAAATTCTTTTATCCCCTTTGGTAAGGCGATAAGATTTCTGCATCGCATTCAAAGGAAATGCCGGATCATTGGTCCCGTTGAGCCACAGGAAAGGCATATGTGCATTTTTCAGATAAGTTGACGGATCCCACAGCTTCATCCAGCGGGATAATTTTTGCTTATCAATATTTGCATCATAAAGACCAACGCATTTTGCATCTAGGAAACCGCAACCGTAAACCGGAACGGCAAAAGCGAACCGGTGGTCCAGCCCCGCCGCGATACAGGTAATGACTCCGCCCCAGGAAACCCCGGTTATCCCGATTTTTCCGGGATCAACATTGACAAACGAACGCAACAGCGAATTCCCCAGGATTGCAGAGGCAACCGCATGATACATCCATTGTTCGCCAGGAGGCAAATCCGATTGTTCGAAGTTCCCCCATCCTTCCGGACCGGAATAATCGTGTCTTGTCCAGGAACCGGAACCTGTCCGTCGTTCAATGTCAGGAATCCCGCCGCAGGTGTCCATGGCAATTGCCGCATATCCGCGTGAATTCCAAAGTTTCACCCATTCAGCGTATGCGGTTCCTCCTCCCCCGTGAACAAGCACCATGCCCGGGACTTTCTTTTTCTTTGCAATTCCTGGAACGCCATACCATGCGAAAATCTTTGTAGGTTTCCCTTTCCAGGTGAGCCCATTAAAAAATATGGCATTAACTTCCGGATGCTTTAAAATATTTGTTCCATTCCAGGCTGGCGCCATGAAAAGTTCTTTAACATTCCATATCTTCATTCTGTATAATCCTTTGGTTAGACGGGATGATTCCAATATTTGATAACCTACAAATTGATCCGGATTTTGCAAATTAACTTCAGAGTCATCCCGCAGGTTGCCGGATTAATTCGCCTGAGGCGAATTAATCCGGCAATCCAATAATCCATGGGACGACAGTGAATTAACTTCCTCAATCGAGATAGAATCAGTTTTATATATTCATATATATAGAATATATAAATATTTACAATATTTTTTATTTGCCCATTGACACGGAGGTTTGCATATCGTATAATAGTTGGAACAAGTGAACATGTTGTTGATATAATCAACGGAAATGAATATGTTGTTAAAAAATGATATACCTCTTCCTCCAGCCCTTGCCGACTGGGGATTTATTGAAGATTTGAAGGAACCGTCTGGTTTTCATATTTGCTGGTCATCAAAGTTCCATGCCGGCAAAGATGATCTTGATTTCAGCAAAGGCTTAGCCCCCTGCTTTGAGTTCCCCGATCCGGAAGGCGTTTTGAAAACCGCCAATGATGACTTGATTAAATTCCTCAAGGCTGGCGGCATTCACCGCCCCGGAGGAATTCCTGTGGTAATCGGGAAATATGACACAGGCATCTTGCCTGTGCTTGAAAGTTTCAAGATTCAGGTCACGGGAAAAGATATAAAAATCTTTTCTGGAGACACGGAAGGCGTTCGCCGTGGGATTTATTATCTGGAAGAAATGCTGCTTGCTGCACACGGACCTTTTTTACAGACTGGAATTACAGAGCGGAAGCCATGGATTAGAAACCGGATTTCGCGCTGTTTCTTCGGCCCGATCAAGCGTCCCCCGTTCAACCGGGATGAACTTATGGACGAGATCGACTATTATCCGGATGAATACTTGAACCGCTTGGCCCACGAGGGCGTAAATGGCCTCTGGTTGACAATTGCCTTCCGTGATTTATGCAAGACTTCAATCACGGCATTGGCGCCTGATGCGGAAAAACGCTTGGACAAGCTTCGGCGAACAGTCGGCAAATGTTTGCGTTACGGCATTAAAACCTGGGTTTTCTGTATTGAGCCGAAAGGATTATTGCCTGATGATCCATTATTGAAGCAATATCCGGAACTTCAGGGGCCATGGGGCTGGGACCGGTATTGTTTCTGCCCCAGTTCGGAAGTGGCGAAGCAATATTTACATGACTCGACAAATTGGTTGTTCAAACAAGTGCCAGGGTTAGGTGGCATTTTGAATATAAGTCACGGTGAAAGAGTGACCACCTGTCTCAGCAGACTTGGTGCCACCGAAAACGGGACTGTGCCCTGTCCCCGTTGCGGTTCGATACCGCATTGGGAAATACTGCACCGGAGTTTGAGTGCTATGAGGGAAGGAATGAATGAAGCCTCCCCTTCTGCGGAATTTATAAGTTGGCTGTATATGCCGCAACCGGCACCACTGGCGGAATGGGTTTACGAACTGCCGAGCCATACTCCGGAAGGTGTTATTCTGCAATTCAATTTTGAATCCGGAGGCTATAAACATCAGTTGGGGCATCCGCGTTGCGGAGGGGATTACTGGCTGTCGTATGTCGGTCCAAGCGATCACTTCGGGCGGATTGCAAGCGGACTCACAGGCGGCAATACCGAGCTCGGAGCTAAAATTCAAGTTGGCTGCTCTCATGAAGTCGCAACTGTTCCGTTTGTCCCTGTGCCCGGACTGCTATACCGGAAATATGAGAAGATGAAACAGCTTGGCGTCTCCAATGTGATGCAGTGCTGGTATTTTGGAAATTACCCTGGAATAATGAACCGCACTGCCGGGATGTTGTCCGGAGAGAATTTCTCCGATTCGGAAGGGGAATTCCTGACCCGTCTGGCCAGGCCGGAATGGGGTTCATCCACAGAAACCGTAGTCCGCGCATGGCAGCATTTTGCCGAAGGCTACAGCTACTATCCGCTGTCCAATCAATTTCAATATTACGGTCCGATGCACGCCGGGCCCGCATGGCCTTTATACCTTAAACCGGTGTTGAAACCTTTGGCTCCGACTTGGAAACCGGATTTTCCGCCAAGCGGGGACGCGATTGGCGAATGCCTGGACAACCACACGCTGGAAGAGGCGATTATCCTATGCAGACAGTTGTCGGAGGAATGGAATAAGGGAATTGAGCTCTTGAATTCATTGCGTCCCGCTTTCGCCGGAAACCATGAACGGCTGCTTGATATCGGATTGGCGGAAGCCCTGGGCATCCAGTTTGAAAGCGGTTACAATATTTTAAAGTTCTATCATCTGCGCAAATGTCTTTACAGCGGAACCAACGGGCTTGACTTGCTCACCGAAATGAAAGCGATTGCAGAGTCGGAAATAATCCGCAGCGAGCGCCTGATGAAATTCTGCGAACAGGATTCCAGGCTGGGATTCCACTCCGAAGCTGAAAGTCATCTGTACTACCCGGCACTGCTGATGTGGCGCATTGGACAACTCCGTAATTTGCTGGACACCGAGTTTGTTGAAGTGCGCCGGCAATTGGGAGCTGGCGAGGTTTTTTCCGTTTTCAATCCGGACAAGGAGATATATAACACAGACAACAACTGGCATGAGAACAGGACTTTCCGCTGGCGTGCTTTCTGCAGGAACGGGAAATTGATTTTTGAATTCGATTGTCCCGAGGAAAAATCAGCCGACTTTGACCTGATCAACTTGGTATTGCTGGACAACTATGCCGTAGAATATCCATGGCAGATCACGTTTAACAACAATAATTATTACGACGACAACCGGCAGGCGTCCACTATTCACCTGAAAAAATATGACGGAGGATGGCAGGCGGAAATCACATTGTTCCAAAATCCCGGCAATTGCTATTTACAGGTTATACGCAGGATCGGCAAGAATGGAGGGGCGGAGGAAATTGACTCCTGGCCTGCACCGCAGGTGGAGCCCAGGCATCGTTTAAACCTGCAGCTTTCCAATCCGGAAAATTGCGGGAGCCTGATTTTGACACTGGTGGAATCATCCATAGTGAACAAACGAAAAACATCTGTGAAGCAGGGAAACGCGGCATAAAAATAAAATATCCCATAAAAAAGGAGGTGTTATTGAAAACACGACAAGCGTTGACTGAATCAAGAAAGGAGTCTTTTAAATAGAAATTTGGGTTTAAAATAACTATAAAAGGAGAGGAGAGCTCATGAAAAAGAAACTATTTTTCACACTCATTGAATTGCTAGTAGTCATAGCTATCATAGCGATTCTCGCCGCCCTGTTGCTTCCGGCACTTAGCAAGGCGAAGGAGCAAGCCAGGAACGTGCAATGTAAATCTCAGCTTAGAGATGTGGGGCTTCTGACCATGTTATATGCTGCAGACTTTAATGACTGGGCGTATGTGTACGGAGGAGACGATATGTGGTGGCAGGTGCTTGACTGGGGATATGGCTATGGCATATACAGACCCATAACACAGGAAAAAGTGCGGTGCCCTTCGGCCGTACGACCGAAAACCAGTATGGTCTACTATACCTATGGAACTGTTTTTAAGACAAGCATGACTACCTTTAACACTAAGGTGAGGATCGGAACAAAAGACCTTTATTTCAACCGTATCCTCAGAGTACCCGACCCGTCAAAAGAACAATGGATAGCAGACACCGCAGGTCCAAACGGGGAAGAAGCCAACTATTATTACACAGATGATAAGGAACCAGGGGGCTTTGCCTACATCTGTATCCGGCACAACTGGAGTCCAACAGCTTACGTCACATCAGGGAGGGCGAATATCTGTTTTAAGGACGCCCATGTTGAAGCATTGAGTGCGACTGAGATCAGAAAGGATCTGGGTGTTAAATCTGTAAGATATGCGAACGGAGTGCAAA
>CAMCYE010000162.1 GCA_945883805.1 Victivallis vadensis
CTGGCATATACCTTTCCTTGGTATGCACAGATATAATGCACAGGGATTCCCGATTTTTGATATTCAGCAGGAGATATTTTTCCGAAGAAAAGCAGGCGTGAATACCAGAATGGCTTGAAGTCTGTACTGATTCTCTGCGGAATGGCTGATGCCGAAACATACAATGTCTCGCCGGGCTTCAGACTCTTGAACGAATATTCAAAAGCCTCAACAAAAGGAGCTAGGAAAGCAGGTCTCGAATTTTGCACATATTTGCCGAAATAGTAATTAAAATAGGTTCCTGCTTCATATATTGACAGAAACGCTAGGCAACATAACATTATTTTAAATATTTTACCCTTCCTTTTATTCCATAAATAATCTGCGCCAACTATGGCAAGAAGGCTCCATATAATTGTCCCGTTGATTGCTCTAGCACTGTGCATATGGTCAATTGTCAATATTGCAGCAACAGGATAGACAGCAAGCGCCAAAACTAAAAACCGAATGTAAATATTTCTAAAAAAGCCTTTATAAGAGCGATAGATGCCAAAAATTATGAATGGCAACATGAAAATATAAAGTTCGCCCGAATTACCCGTATGATGACGAAGACTTGCCAAATCCCCCGATATAAAAAGGAAGGCGGGACTAAAATATTCCAGGTATCTTTCAAATATCCTCGACATTGTTTCACTCAATCCACTGCTTCCGCTCCATACGCTGAGCAAAGAAAAACGGCTCGTCAAGCTTGCAGGATTATTCAGCACAGAAACAATCATAGGTATAAGGCAAATTATATAAGTTGCGACAAACAAAATGAAAATCTTCCATCGCCTTATCAGAAGAACATTCATTGTTAAGACAAAACATATAAGCATTGCCGCTGAAATTGGCCGTCCAGTATTTTGCGAATACATCGCAAAGGACCAGCACACGCCTGCAAGAAAAGCTGACCTGTTTGATTTTTTACCTATTGCATCAATCAAAAAGTACCATCCGGATATAATTCCGAGTAACATTGGCATATACCAGCCACCAATCCCTGTTCTGCTCAATGGAAACACCCAGGGAAGTATTGAAAAGATAAAAGCCCCGCCAAGGCACACCCATCTGTTCCTGACATATTTCGTGCCTAGGAAATAGAATGCAAATGATGCCATTATAAGAAAAAATGCGCTCGGAAATCTAACAACCCACTTTTCAGGTCCAAAGATCTTGACCATCGGCACGAGAAAATATATCACTACAGGATCATGATAATAAATATCAAAACATTTAAAGAAAACAGGATACTTGATCCCGTATTCATCGGATCCGGTCTCTGCAATGCTCCATGCCTTGTATCCGATCGAACTTTCGTCAATGAAAAAACCATTTGGGATCTCTCCTAATTTCCAAAAATGCAGAAATCCTGTTAAAACCAGCAACAGAAAAGCTACAGAGCAGAAAACAAAGAATCCCAGTTTGCTGGAGAAGCCGTGATACGAGATCGTTTTTTCTTTCATGATATCTTTCGGGATTAAAGAAAATACACTGTCACACAAAGAAAATAATCTAACTAGTATGATTGTCAATATTTACACGCATTGCCGGAAACTTGTTTTTCTGACTTATATTTCTTGATAATCTGCTTTTGCCGGACTATCATTGCACACTATGAAAATCAAACCAATCAACAGCTTGTCAGACACATGACACCAGCACCGCATTTGAAAGCTAAAACTCTTGAAAAACAGATCCAGCGGCTGCTGTTTGCGGCTGTATTCATCGCATTTGCGTATTTCCACCAAGGTGGGGGATGGAATCAAAACGGTCGATTCGCAATGGTGCGTACCATGGTTGAGGAAGGACGTTTTTCCATTGACTCATATCTCATTTACCGCCCAAATAGCACTGAAGATGAAATCCTGACACGTCTTCCCCTCAACAATGCAGAGTATCAGTTCAACGGAAAAACTTATGTATTGACCTGGCCAGATTCTAAAGGGCGGCCAGTGCCGATAAATCAGGATACCAGAGAAGATACTGGTTCGGGAATCAATACGCTGAATGAGCGAAGGCATGTCGATCTTACACAAGTGAGCGCAACGGGCGACATTGCTTATTTCAACGGACATTTTTACCCTAACAAGGCTCCCGGCACGTCATTCCTCGCCGTACCCGCCTATTCCGCAATCCACTTCGTGGAAAAACTTCTCGGGATAAACCCGGACGACTGGCGGACTTTGACGCTGAATGCATGGCTTGCCTCACTTTTAAGTGTCGGATTGCTCTCAGCTCTGGGTGTCGTAATTTTTTACAGGCTGGCCTTAGCCTGGACCGGGTGCGTCCTGCCGAGCCTGCTCTCAGCATTGGCGTTTGCATTCGGCACAATGTTTTTCCCCTACGCCACAATGCTCTACGAACACAACATCATAGCCGCGACACTCCTGTGCTCATTTTATCTGCTTTACCGAGTCAAATCAATGGACACGGACGCCCCGGAGCAGGACAAATCACGGCAATGGATCATCCTGAGCGGATTTTGCGCAGGCTATGCGGCAATCACCAACTATATTGTCGCTCCAGTAGTGATAATGCTTGCCGCCTATCTTATACGCACAGTAAAAAAGAAGAACAGCCTGTTTTTATTCGGACTCGGGGTACTGGTTCCGCTCTTAATGATATGCGTCTACAACCTTGCCTGCTTCGATACGCCCTTCACAACCAATTATCGCCATCAAAACCCACTGTTCAACAGTGATGGACATGCAGTCCTAAATGTGTTCGTCCTTCCGCAACTGCAGGTCCTCGTATCGGTTTTGATTTCACCGTTCCGCGGACTTTTCTTCACCGCGCCGGTACTGGTACTGGGAATATTTGGAATCAGGGAACTTTTCAAGGATGAAAAATTTAAGAGCGAGGCCTGGCTATTCAGTTGCGTAATCTGTTTTTTTCTACTGTTCATCATTAGCTTCAACGGCTGGCAGGGCGGATGGGGGACCACACCGCGTTATCTGATACCCGCATTGCCTTTTCTGGCAGTGCCAATGGTATTCGGATTTATACGCTACTTTAAGATAGCCTGCACACTGGCCATCGTTTCCGTATTCATCATGTCAGTCACAACGATTGTCGACCCGCAATCCACCGTGGGAAACGGCAATGCCGGCACCGTTCCTGGACGGCCGAACTGGTTTGACAGACCTCTGGCCGCATCTTTCTCATACAACCCTCTCACCGAATACGAATTGCCGATTCTACTTACCGGCAGTCCGGGACCGGCGCTGCAATCACTAGTCTCCGGGCACCTGCTGGAATACGATAAATTCCTGGCCGCAAAAGCCACCCCTGCCGATGTTCGCCAGCGCAAAAACGATGAAATGCGCGCAAAACTGAATTCATCCATAACGCGAGGTGATGCAAATCCGTTCCCCATGGCCAGTTTCGACGGGCGAATTTCAGTCAACACAATGGGAATCTATGAAGGATGGTTTTACCGTGTTTTTCCTCCGCACTCAACTCAGGCGAAATTAAACTCCTTCAATGTCGGTGAGTTCTTTTTCCTAAATAGTGCCTTTAGTTTACTGCCTCTGCTGATTTGCGTTGGGACTCTACTCACTGTTGCTGTGCAAAAAGCGTTGAAAATCCAAAATACTTTAGAAAAAGGATGCCGCCAGGTTGCCGGCGTTCCTAAAACACGGAAACCGCAATGATGACCATATCTGATTTCTTTAAAAGAAATAAAATGCCGGAATCCGGAAGGATCCTTGCAGGATTCAGCGGTGGCGCAGATTCCACCGCCCTCCTCCTTCTGCTTGCACAGGAGGCAGGCAGACACGGATTCAGACTTGAGGCAGTTCACTTTGAACACGGCCTCCGCGGAAAAGAAAGCATTGCCGACGCAAAATGGTGCAGGCGATTTTGCGAATTGCGCAAAATCAGCTATAGGGAGATCTCCCTTGATGTCTCGTCCAAGAAAAAATCCGGTGAAAGCACTGAAGCCGCCGCACGGAGACTCCGGCTCAAGGAATGGGAGATCCTGTCCCGCGGCAAATCATCGGTTGTTGCCTTAGCGCATAATGCCAACGACAGGATAGAAAACGTTTTCCTCAGGCTTCTCCGCGGCTCAAATGTTTCCGGACTCTCATCACTGCGGGAAATACGAAAAATGGGAACCGTCACATTCATCAGACCCATACTCCAATACAAAAGGGGGGAGATTGAAGATTTCCTCAAAACCAGTGGCGTATCCGCATGGAGGACAGACAGCAGCAACGCCAAAAATGAATATCTGAGGAATTTTTTCAGGAACAGGATCATTCCTCTGATTTCAGAGAAAGTGCCCAATGCAGATTCATCGATCTTGAAGTCGTTGCACGCCCTTGAACAAGATGCCGATTTCATTGAAACGGAGGCGTCACGCATGTTCAAGACCGTAAAAAATACGGAATCTGTGAACACGGCATATCTTAAAACCATGCATCCGGCTGTCATCATAAGATTCCTACGATACTGGATTTCAGAAAGAACAAAATCGGAATTTATCCCGAACGGCGAATTCATGACCCGCTTCAACGCCGAACTGAACAGGCTGTCTTCACGAAAATATGCAGACATCAAACCAGTGCTTCTACCACTACATGGGAAATCACTTTTTTTATGTATAAAAAAAGAAAATATTTCATTGCATAAACTCCCGATAAAATCAACAATGGAAAAGCCAAGATTCTGGAAATGGAAATCTGCCCGGGAGTTGCACCGGATCGGGTTCAAGCTCAAGGCAAGGATAAATTCTAAAAAGGTCATTTCAGAATTCATGCGCGATGAAAACACAGTTTATTTTGACGCCGACTTATTGCCTCCGGTGCTCACAGTCCGGAACTGTCGCAACAAAGACGTCATGGTTCCGTTCGGAAAAACCACCGGGACTCGCCTGAAAAAACTTTTCGAATCACGAAAAATTCCGGCAGCTACGAGAAACAGGACTCCGGCG
>CAMCYE010000163.1 GCA_945883805.1 Victivallis vadensis
CTTTAATCATTTCCTGGCGGTTCCGGGCTCGGCTGACGTTTTCGCCTTGTATATGTAGATCACTTCATCTCGTTTGCAGAGGCCGAATTTCTCGCGGGCTATTTTTTCCACGGCCTTCGGATTTGATTCCAGATCGCTGAAAAGCTGTCTCAGCTCCAGGCATTCAGCCTGTTTCTCCTCAAGTTTTTTCTGCAGTTCATCCTTCTTGGATTTCATCTTCTGCATATTTGTATAGGCAGGGAAGATGAGGACAAAAGAAATGATTATCAATATCGCGAAAACCGCAAAATAAAGAAGTTTTAAGAATTTTTCCAATTCTACTCCTCTTCGATATCCTCGTCGAAATCGACATCTTCAATATCCTCGATATCAATATCATCAACGCTGTCTACGGGCTCGGAATCATCTTCCCCGTCGAGATCATCGAAATCATCGTCCTTGTCGGTAATGATTGACGAACTGGTGATAACTGCGCCACATTCAGGGCAATACCCGTCTTCGGCCTCGACAGCGCTCAGACTTATTTCCATGGTGCAATAGGGGCATGAAATCATTCCCATAGGTCTCTTCTCCTTGATTGTATTCTTATATTGTCATTAATTTATTTAAAAACTTGGTATTATACTTGAAGAGTCATCAAAAATTCAATGTTTGTTTTAATTTTTTTCAATTTTCCTATAAGCAGCTCCATCGCCTCTATGGGGGGAACACCGTTCATTGCCCTTCTCAGAGTCCATATCCTCTGGAGTTCGTCAGGATGAAGGAGAAGTTCCTCCTTACGCGTTCCACTCTTCTCGATGTTGATTGCAGGGTAGACACGCCTGTCGACAAGATGCCTGTCGAGATGCAGTTCCATGTTTCCAGTTCCCTTGAACTCTTCGAATATGACTTCGTCCATGCGGCTGCCGGTGTCAATCAGCGCAGTTGCGATAATTGTAAGACTGCCTCCTGTCTCGATATTCCTGGCGGCCCCGAAAAATCTTTTCGGTTTGTGCAGGGCTGTCGCGTCAACACCGCCGGACAGGATTTTCCCGCTGTGCGGCTGAAGCGTGTTATAGGCCCTTGCGAGACGGGTGATGCTGTCAAGGAGGATCACCACGTCCTTTTTGAATTCCACCATCCGCTTTGCTTTTTCAATTACCATCTCCGCAACCTGGACATGCCGCTCCGGCGGTTCATCGAACGTCGAACTCACGACTTCGGCGTTGACCAGCCGTTTCATGTCGGTGACTTCCTCGGGACGTTCGTCAATCAGGAGGACAATCATGACCACTTCGGGGTTGTTCTTGCTGATACTGTTCGCGATTTTCTGAAGGAGGACTGTTTTTCCGGTCCTAGGCTGGGCGACAATGAGTCCGCGCTGACCTTTTCCTATGGGTGTTATTATGTCGACAACCCTTGTTGAAATCTCGTCCGGCTCCCTTTCAAGGATAAGTCTTTTAGTCGGGAAGTAGGGCACAAGATTTTCAAATGGTATTATCCCCTTCTTCTTTTCCGGGGACTCATGGTTTATCGACTCCACCTTGAGCATCGCAAAGAATCGTTCCTTCTCCCTAGGCGGACGTATCTGTCCGGCAACATAATCTCCTGTCTTGAGCGAGAACCTTCGTATCTGGGAGGGGCTGAGGTAAATATCTTCGGGACAGGGCAGATAACAGTATCCTGCGGAACGGAGGAATCCGAAACCGTCTGCAAGAACTTCGAGATAGCCACTACCGTACATGAGCCCGCTTTTTTCAGCATTGGCTTTCAAGATTTCAAAAATAAGTTCGGATTTCTCAAGGGCTCCCACGCCCTCAACTCCGAGGGATCCGCCCATTATGCCAAGCTCCTCCATACCTTTTTCCTGAAGTTCGGTAATATTGAGGCTGGGGGCGGTCTTATCCCTTATGGTGACGTCTCCGCCCCTATTGAAGTCGTTTCCGTTGCGTGGCTCTTTTTCATCCTGGCGGTGAATTATTTCGGCATCCGTCTTCTGTATGGACGAAGGCTGTTCATCTGAATTATTCCGGTTCTGCGAAGCCTGCTGCGGAAATTGTGGCTGCTGCTCCTGATCATCATGGGGCGCGGGATGACCTTTTGCATTAAAAGTCCTCTTCTGATAAGGGCGTCTCTTATATCTTCCGGAACCATAATCGTCCGGACGTTCGGACGGAGCTCTTTCTTCACGCGATCCCTCAGGCATTTCAGATTTTTTTTCCATAATTTTCCCTTATCTGATTATTTAACTTTTCACATTGTTCAAAAAGGAAGCTTTGACTTCCACTATTTATGATTGCGTAATCCGCCAACTCCATTTTCCTTTCGGGTGAGAACTGACAGCCGCAACGCATCCCTATTTCCTTCTCAGACCAGCCTCTGCCCCCCAGCCGGGCGTACTGTGTTTCCCTGTCGGTCCATACGGCTATGGTAAGATCAAACTCCTTTTCCCATCCCGACTCAAAAAGAAGTGGAACGGCAAAGATCACGTGTCTATTCCGGGATTTTCCAGCCGCTTCCCGCGCCCTTCGCAGGACTTCGGGATGAAGCAGATTATTGAGCCAGAGCAGTTCAACACTGTCATTGAAAACCAGTTCCGCTATCCTCTTCCTGTCCGGAGAGCCGTCCTTTGAAAAACACCCGGCACCCCATCTTTTCATTAAAGCCCCGGGAACTCCGCTACCGGCATCCCCGTAAATCTCATGACATATATTGTCTGCATCCAGAGTCTTCCAATCCAGAGAGGAAAAGCATTCAAGCGCAGTAGTTTTGCCACAGCCGGTGCCGCCAGTTAGACCAACAAACATCAAGACTCAACTCGTTTAGGGATTAAATATAAAAACAATTGAATATGAAACATGCAGATAAACGGATTATTGTGACAAAAATAGAAAATATTATATAGTGAGTTCAGTGTATTTTTTTCTTAACCTATTGTGGACTTCCGAAAATGCAAATGGAATTACACAAGATATATTCTTTTATTTTAAACGGAGAGACAAGATGGGCAAGCCTGAAATTCTGACAAAAACGCAAATCGCATCTGGGAAATGGCTCTTTCTGGAGGAAATCCTTTACAGGGACACCCATGGCGCAGAGAGAAAATGGGATTCCGTATCAAGGATAAAAAAGACTGGCGCTGTTGCGGTTATCGCAACGATGAAGCCCTCCGGAAGCCTGATACTCGTCCGCCAGTTCCGCCCGCCAGCCGGAGGACATGTGATTGAATTCCCGGCAGGACTGATGGACGAAGGGGAGACACCGGAGATGGCCGCCGCCCGTGAATTGTTCGAGGAAACCGGATATTCCGGCAGAATAACCCGCACCACGCCGCCGCTCTACAGCTCTCCCGGGCTCAGCGGTGAGACCCTGTATCTTGTCCACATGGAAATAGATGAGACAGACTTGAAAAATCAGAATCCGGAAACCGATTTTGACGAGGGGGAACACATTGAGACCTTCCTCGTCCCCTTGAAAGAGCTACGCCCCTTCCTTGAAACCGCCTGCAAAAAAGGAGACCTCCTGGATGCAAGGCTAATGGGGTTCGCGGAAGGGATTCAGAAAAATGGCGTTTCGGGCAGGACTTGAACCTGCGACCCACGGATTAGAAATCCGTTGCTCTATCCAGCTGAGCTACCGAAACGCATTGAAAGGCGCATAAGGGCTCGGTTAAAAATACCTTGGGCATTTGACGGGAAATACAGGCGTTTGTATTTTAGGCGCAAACCCTGAGTTCGCCGCGGCGAATGAAGGGTGAAGCAACGCAAAAGACAAATGTCTGAATTCCCGTCCCAAGGGGCTGGCATTCTTCCGGCCGCTTATCACGTTGCTCAATCGTCAAATATCTTCAGATATTCTCCTCTTTCGCACCATGATAATCCATCCGGAATATTCGCCAGCAAATGCCCAAATTACTTTTAATCGAGCCCTAAGTTACAGGGCATAGACACGAAAGTAAAGTAAAATTATAGGCGATTTTTAAGGAAGTTCATAGGTATATATCCATAAACGGGCTAAGTTATACACTTATGAGAAGTAAAAAAAACACATTCCTGATAAATTTCGAATTTTTCTTTTTTCGTCTGGCAATGAACGTTGTCAAGATACTGCCACTCTGGTTTTGTTTTAAGATTGCCACACTCGGGGGACGCCTGTTTTTCATTTTTGACAAAAGGCACAGGAACAGGACAATCCAGCATCTGCTCCACGCGGGAGTTGTGAAAACCAAGGCCGAAGCCGTCGCACTCACCCGCAGAAACTTCATTCATTTTGCAAAGGTGGGTCTTGAGATTTTCAAGTGCCGTCAACTCATGACAAGGAAAAACATTGCAAACATACTTACAATCAGCGGATCCGAACAGTCGAAAAACCTCTTCTTCTCCCAGACTGGAAAATCAGAGTCGGCCATAGTAATCTGCGCCCATTTCGGGAACTGGGAGGCGGCAGGACAGGGAATCACAATCACTTCGGGCATTCCACTTCTCAGCGTGATGAGGCCTTTTGATAATCCTAAAATAGGTGACTACATAAACAGCCGCCGCGAAGGGCATGCCCATGAGGTTGTTGCGAAAAAAGGTGCCATCCGTCCGCTCTTGGTGGCAATAAAAAAAGGATACTCCATCGCCATAATGGCAGACCAGCACGCTGGTGAAAGCGAGGGTGTCGTTGTTGATTTCTTCGGACATCCGGCCAGTACACACTCATCCCCTGCCCTCTTGCATCTCAAAACAGGAGTCCCGATACTCGTATTAATGCCAAGAAGGGTCAGCGATGACTTTAAGTTTGAATTCATCCTTTCCGACCCGATAATGCACAAGCCTACCGAAGACAAGGAGAAAGACATCAGGGAGATAACACAGAAATTCACTTCTGAAATAGAAAAGTCCGTCAGGATGTATCCGGAACAGTGGCTGTGGGCGCACCGCCGCTGGCTCGATATCAACAGGTAAC
>CAMCYE010000164.1 GCA_945883805.1 Victivallis vadensis
CCCATATGTCTGAAGCTGACGGGTAGGTCAGTGGGCTGGCTATGTTCCATATGAACTTGAATTTCTTTGATCTTACCACGCGCATCGGATAATAGTTGGTTATTTCATGGAATGTGTGTGAAGCATATATTTCATCCCGCCAGTCCAAAGGCGATTCCCGGTCAATGACCCGTTTGAAGGATTTTCCGAAGAACTTGGAAGGCTCCGTCTTGGCACCGGCGAAATCCAGGATTGTCGGTGTCAAATCCGCCCATGTTACAAGTGCATCGGTGGTTTTCCCTTTATTCTTGTGGATAGGACTTTTAACTATGCACGGAAGATTCATTCCCGGATCATACAGTGTGGTTTTGGAGGCTGGAAATGCAGAGCCGTTGTCTGAAATATAGATGATCAGGGTATTCTCATATTTCCCAGTCTCCTTCAATATGCCGGTTAGACATCCTATTCCCCTGTCAAGTCTTGAAATGGACTGATAGTACTGTGCGATTTCCGCACGGGATTCCGGTGAATCTGGAAGGAAAGAAGGCACTTCGACCTCGTCGTCTGAATAACTTCTTTCAACATCATTTGGAAAGGCCTGGTCGGGATTTCCAAAGCGATTGGGCTTGCACGGGTGTTTTTCAAACACCCGTGCGTCCCTGTGAGGGTTGTGGGAGCAGTAATATAGGAAGAAAGATCTCGGATCCTTGTCAGATATGAATGTCCTGCAACTGTCGGCCATTTTCACATCATCCCTCTCGCTGGGGTTATTTTGGGGATCACCAAGATCTGTCATGAAGGGGAAAAGACTAACCGGGGCATAATGCTTCTTCCCAATGCAAGCTGTCCTGTATCCGGAATCATTAAGCAATTTTGGCAGAGTTACTACGTTGTCGAAACATGAAAAATGATTTCTGCCGTGAGTGTGACCGTAGGTGCCATTCGTATGGTTTTGAACGCCTGTCAGGATCACTGAGCGGCTTCCCGCACAGGTTGCAGCTGTGCAAAATGCGTTGGTAAAACGGACCCCGTCTTCCGCAAGCCGGTCCAGGTTGGGTGTTTTGATCTTCTTGTTGCCATAACATCCGAGAGCTTCGCGCCCATGGTCGTCGGATACGATAAGCACTATATTGAGTTTTTCTTTTTTCATGACAGAAATCCTCTTTCGTTGATGATTATCTTTTTTCCGTAGGTTCTCCAAGACTTATGGCATAAGCGCCGGGCGTCAAGCCTGTTATGCGTTTGAATATAGTGAAGAAAAAGGCGGGATAGTTATATCCTACGGCGTTTGCTATTTCCGCAAGGGAATAAGTTCCGTCATTTAAAAGGTGTTTTGCTACAGCCACCCTCTGCCTATGAAGAAGTGTACTGAAGTTTTCCCCGGTCTCCCTTTTTATAAGCTGCCTTAACCGAGAGTCACCTATTCCAACCGACTTGCATAACATTTTTATGTTTAACGGCTTGGAATATTCTTCCGCTATGATCTTAAGCGCCCGGTTGACAATCTTGGATTGATAACGCTTATAATTCACCGATTCCGGCATGTTTTCGGGCACGGCTCCTTCGATTTGGCGGATTAGGAACCCTAAAAATATGGTCAGGAATGATGCTATTATTTCGCGTCCATGAAGTTGTTCCTGAGTGCTTTCCTGCTTCAATTGCCCCATAAGTTCAAAACATTTCCTGTTGACAGGGAAAATATTATTAAAAATAGTAGATGGAATCGTACCCCTGAACATAATGTTCAAGTAATCGAAAGGGGCACCCTCAACTCCGGCAAATGAGTGTTTCACTCCGGAAGAGAACATTATGCATTCGCCCGGCTTAACGACAAAAGATTTACTGCCGAGTTTCAGGCTGATTTTCCCGTAATCGACAAATATCATCTCAATCGCCTTTGGGAGATGCACATGTGCTTTTATTACTTTGTCACGTTTCATCCCAAAATGTGACATCCCATAGACACTTGTCACCAAAACAGGCTTAAATTTGTATTTCAAAAGCATTTGTTGAAAATTCTTCTTATGATTATATCGAGTTCAACCGTCTTTGTTCACTTAGCTGTTGCGGTTCCCATTACTCAAAAAGTATAAAACAGGAAAGGGATATTGCAAATTATGTTTTGCGCCATCTGTGAAATTTCAGCTGTTTAGAACATGCTTGCAGTGGGAAAATTCACAGCGCATTTTGGCTGGTTCAACATATTCCGATGCGATTTTCCACATGAAGATTCTCCTGTTAAATTTGAGTTTCATAAACACTGCGCCTTATTCTAATCCGTCTTCGACCGCCTTTTCTTCCTTCTTGACTTTATTTACAGGTGGCGGAACATCTGTCGTCTTTCCTTTTGCCGGTTCCTTGGGTTTGATAGTGCCGGTTTTTTCATTTGGCTTCTTGGCGTCAATCGCCGCTTTTTCAGCCAACTTTTTATCCTTCATTGCTTGCGCTTGACCCTTTGTGGCGGTATCAGGATGCAGACCGACGGATCTGGTCGAGGGTCGTAGCGGGGGCCAGTTCAAACCGACTGGATTGGAAGTGCAAAGCGTTTCCATTTTCTTCCAGTTTGCAAGCACAGCCGCCTTGGCCGCTTCATCCTTCTGGCCGTTTTTGAGATATTTATTCATGAGATTTGAAGTGTCCACTACGATTTTCGTGAAATCGAGTCCGTCCCTCACGAAAGCCACCCTTTTGCTGTATTTTTCGCCGGCGGAAGCTGTCTTTGCCGCCGCCTGATCGAGAAGCTTGTATGCCTGGTCAAACAGATCCTTGTTATAGCACACGCTGAAATCATGCACCTCTTTCTCCATCTTATTCTTCTTTTTGAAATCCCGGTAGTCCAACATGGTCTTTTCCATAAGGCGCCAATAAGCCTTGACATCTCCGGCGGCAGGACCAAAACCGCGCTGGCAATAGTCCTCAAATACAGCTTGCCCGTCAAGCTCCGGGTTCCAGGTCAAAAGTCCGATGATATAATAAAGAGGCCCTTGCGTCGCCCAGTGCTCCCAGACCATGTCTATGTAGATACCCTTAGTGTTGTTGCTGGCCACCAGTTTCCAGTCCGCGATGACTTCATCCAGCAGGACGAAAGGCATTCCATAAGTCCATCCATACATATTGCCGGTGTTAGGTCTCCAAAATAGATTTTTTGTGACTTTCACCCAGCCGGTAAACTGATCGACATATTTGGACTTGGCGTGGATGGAACCGCCTTCAATTTCGTCCTTGTCCATCAGAAAATTCGCAACTGCACCGATAATTACATTGTCGGCAGGCTTGGCCGCAACAGGTGCAGGACGTGAATGCCCGTAGGAAAGCATATTGACGTAGTATTCTTTGTCGGGATAGCGTTTCTTCAACTCCGCTGCGCAGAGGTTGGCGAAAGTCACGTCACGATCTGAAAGGGCGGGACATTCCGCTTTCTTTCCCTTCCAAATGAATTCGCGAAGTTCGCCTTTGGGATTGTCCCATGCGCGACATCTTTCGCAGACACAATGTCCGCTAGTCCAGCCGTCATTCGGGGAGGCGTTAAATACAAACTGATCCGGATCAGCTTTGATTTGCTCCTGCACTTCGGTAAGCCATTGGGTCAGAACGCCCGGTTCGCTATGGCACATTTTCTCTGTGCCAGCACCACCGCCAAAAGGCTTACGGGTGCCGTCGGGCTGGAGCGCAAAATATTCCGGATGCGTTTTGCCGAAGCGTCCATACCAGTCTCCAAAACCGTGACCGCCGTCAAACGGGAACGAATCAAGTTGGAGTCGCTGGTGAAGGGTCCAGTCCTTGGAATGACCGTATCCGCCAGCAGGCGCCAGAGATGAATATTGGAACACACTGGCGCGGGCGCGGATCTGGGGATGATAACGGTAGGTGAACGGCGCCAAAGAGATTGTCGGATTTTTTATGATATCTTCTCCCAGATCCCCCGGCCAGAGCCAGCGTACATTGAGGTAGTCCTGGATGAAGGTGTAGACGGCATTGATCGTTCCGTATTCCATCTGTTTGCCGTCAATATTCCTTTTGTTTATTACAACCTTGAGAGTTTTTGGGTTCCAGACATCGCGGCCTGTTATGGCAAGATTCCTGTCATTCGCAATTATAAGGATCTCCTCGGGATTTTTGAAATTAAAATCAGCATCCGGAAAAAGTTCCTTCAACTTGGGCTGGTATCCCACCCAGATCGCGCTTGCAGGAACCGGATTCGGCAATCCCCTCAATATCTCCGGCTTTGCCCCGCTGATTTTCTGAATGTAGTCCGCCAGTTCGCCTGTCGCCAGCACAAGATATGGCGGCGCGTCCTGGACAAGGATGATCGGCAACGGATTCGCACCGTTTTTGACCAGGAATAATTTTCCTGGATTCGGGGAAACATCCGCTTCTACAAACTGGTTAAAAGAAAAAAGGGTTGCAATTAGCACAGGGATAAGAATTTTCTGAAAAAGCATAAGTCTCCTTAAAATTTGTTTTGATATCTTATGGGAACCTCTAAAAATTGGCATATGGCGCGAGACAGGAGATTATGGATAGGCAGCTTCCGACTTCGCTAAGAAGCTACGACGGACAGGCATCGGAAAATTGCGAGCATACCCGAAGCGGTATGTAAGCAGTTTTACGACGACGCTGAAATCCATAAGAATCTGTCTCCCTTCCGGCTTCGCTGGGACGCTACGCCGTGACAAGTCGGGTTGCGGATCTTTTTGGCTCAAGAAAGAATATTCCTCTCTCGGCGTATCCACCGATACGCCTCAGTTCAGAAATTCTTTTTGAGCTTTCAAAAATCTTCCGTCCGCCTAGGCGGACCACATGCGAATTTTTAGAGGTTCCCTTGTTTGAACTGAGGCAGGTATTCCCTTGTCGCCTCCATAAGGTCAAGTCCCATCTTGCGGGTTTGAGACGGTGCGAGTTTCGCGCAGAGCGGATCAAGCATCAACGCTTCCAGTGCCAGTTT
>CAMCYE010000165.1 GCA_945883805.1 Victivallis vadensis
CCATCTTGTTTTTATGTTCATATTATGATTTTAGGAGTAATCAGTTGCCAGTCATCAGTCATCAGTTATTTAAAAAGGCATCTCAAGTTTTTTCACTGATTACCGGTTACTGACCACTGATTACTTTTTTCATTTCGCGGTATACCCGCCGTCAACCGGGATATTGGCACCGGTAAGATACGCCGATGCATCTGAAGCCAGGAAGACAATGATCCCTTTCAGGTCCGTATCATTCGCCATTCTGCCCAGCTGGGTTCTGGCGCTGTAATTCTTCACGAATTGCGCCGGGTGGGTCGATATCCAATAACCTCCCGGGGACACGCAGTTCACCCGGACGTTGTAATCGCCGAGAATACTGGCGGCCCAGCGGGTGAAGTTGATCATGCCTCCTTTTTCATAGTGATAAATCGGGGACGGATTGGGATTCATGTCGGTGCCGTCATAGTTCGCCATTTCAATTCCGGACATGCCCATCATCGACCCGATATTTATGATTGAGCCGCATTTCTGTTTTTTCATCTCGTCGGCGAAAAGCCTGGTTATTACAAACAGGGCGGATGCGTTTACACGCAGACTGCGGTCAAACGCCTCCATCGGATTGTCCCAGCCGTTCATGGCGGAACGGGTTACCGCATTGTTGATCAGGACGTCAATTCTGCCGCTCCGCTTCATTATTCCATCCCGGAGATTGAAAATAGATTTTTCATCCTCCAAATCCAGTTTGAGCGCGCTGACATTATATCCTCTGGCGCGTTCCTCGGAGGCGACTTTTTCCAGTGCTTCCAGGTTGCGGGAGGCGATATAGGTTTCAGCCCCAGCTTCTGCGAGAGCCGCAACAATCTGCCGTCCATATAGGCCTGCGCCGCCGGTCAGCAGCGCAACCTTGCCCTTCAGTGAAAAACTTTCCAACACATTCATGTTTTCATTTTTCTGTTCAGACATTTCTTCACCCTATTGAATTTAAATTAATGATTTTATTCTTATTTTCCCGGCTTTCGATCCCACCTATCACCAGTCTCATCAGTTCCTCGGTTTCGCTGAAAGGGAAAGGGTATTCGCCCGTTCTGAGAAAGTCCACAAACGCCTGTAGCTGCGCTTTAAACGCATAGTATGTGTCGTTGGATAAGATTGTTACATTGCCTGCAGTTCCGCTCAGGCGCAGTGCTCCGCCGTACTGGACGTCCTTGATGCATGCGATTACAATGTCTATACCGCGTTTGTGGGTCATGTGTACAATGTTACGTTCGCAAGTCCCGATATTCTGGATTGTCTCAAAACCTGGACCGACGATAGGATAAATAGACTCCAGGGCGTGGATGCCGTATGTCTCCCATTTTTTTGCCATAGGCATGGACACGAAGCGAAGCTGTCCCAGTTCCTCGGTGCGCATATGGTACGGCATGAACTCCTTGGCGTACCGCATGCCGCTTGACGATATGATATGTTTCTTCTCATCAATGATCCATTTTCGGAAGATTTCCAGATCCTTGCGATTATCGCAAAGCGGTTTGTCGATGAAAACCGGCAATCCGGCATCAACAAAGGGTCTGACCCTCCTGACATGCTCACCGCCGATGTCTGTGGAGATAATCACGGCATCGACATTGCCGATGAATTCTTCCGGCTTATTCACAACATTCGGGATCAGCGAACATCTTGCCACTTTCTCCGCATCGCTGCGTTTGTCGCAATAAATATGCGTAACATTGGCACCGGTTATCCGCAGCCTGTCCTTGGGTTCCTTGTTCAGATACGCGGGTATTCCGGTAAACGGGCATTCTTCCGTCATTAATTTCTCATCATAGCCGTTAAATATCGCGCTCCAACTGAACGGGTGCCCGTTCCCCTCCGTCATGCCGATTATTCCCAGCTTGATGTTTTCCGGATTTGAAACAAGACTCATTGTTGTCGTCTCCCGTTATTTTATGTGATATCAACCTAAATTCGAAATCCTACAAGTCGGATTTCTGTTTTGAATATATGATTATCCATTACAATTACGGCTTCATGTTAATCATTTCAAACATATTGACGCTCTCATGGTATATGATATATTCCTGACATATATGAAATTCGCCAATTTAAAGCCAGACGGTTCCATTGCCGGCGCCTCGCCGTTGGAGAATGATCTCCGTTGGGTTTTGCGCAACGCCCTCAGGAATCCGGACTTGTTCTGCGTAGTTCGCGACTCGCGTGATACGCCAGTTCCCGGACTTAACCAGCACGGGCTTCACCATCACGATGACTGGGAACTGTTCTGTACGATGCGCGGATCATTGCGCTTTGAGGTGGCCGGATGTCCGCCTGCGACATTTGCAAAGGGATCGATATTAGTAGTTCCTCCCGAGTGCCTGCATTCCGCCAGCATTCTATCCCAACCTGAAAATTTGCGAGTTCTGGTCATACACATACCGAATACTGCCGGAGAATGCGGAGCAATGGATGCCGGGATAAATTGTACCGGTCCATATTCCGCGCTCTCTGTCGGGCAATTTGCAAAATGGACGGAGCTTCTCGGTGAAACTCCCGGCGCGATTATGGAAAAAGCCGTGAGGGTTGCCTCAGGAAATGACTGGGGGAGAGACCATGCGCTCGGCCTTCTGCGCATGCTTCTTTCCACATATGCAGATATGTCAACTTCCAGTCAGAACCGGAATGAATCGTCAGAGCAGCGGGTGTCCGAAACCATGTTTTTCCTTCATAACCATTATTATGAGGCGACCTTGTCGCTCCCGCAGGTGGCGGAAGAGATAGGGCTTTCGGTGTCACGTCTCTCCAGCCTTTTCCGTAAGATAACGGGACACAGCGTCCGGCAGACTTTGATAGACATCCGGCTGCGGCGGGCAATGTCGCTTATAAAGCAATCCAGCTATTCAATGAAGGAAATATCCAACTTAACCGGCTGGGGTAATCAACTCTATTTTTCAGCGGCATTCAGAAAACGATATTCCCGTCCGCCTTCTTCATTCCGGGACGCCAAAACACGAAAAGAAGATTCTTTAACCACTAATCTCCAATAACAAGAGAGGGTTTGCGCCCTTTATTGAATGCATAGAGTCAATTGATGCTAAATCCTGTATTACGTGTCAGGATTATGAAATCGGAAGACGCTGGGCTGACGGGATTTGTTACAGCTTCTACCCGATATTCAGAAAGTTTCGATCCCGCACAAAGTTGCGGTTTCTTTCAGCTTTTTGTCCAAGGTCCATAAAGAGGCGCTTCTGAAAAGGCATGATGCCAGCAAATGAACATCAATAAGACCGAGACCTTTGCCGGAAATATTATGGGCTTCTATGAAAAATGTTATTTCTTCGTCTTCAGCCTTAGTCAGAGATGGCAACTCCTTGAGGAGAAATAAGATTTCCTGCCTGTTTTTAATATTCCCGCAGGCCAATTCACCAATTATGAATGGATGACAGGATGCTTCTTCAGAGATAAGAAGCTCGGTGAGTCTTGAATTGTTGTTCCTGAAATGATCTATCCATACGGAGGTATCGACAAGAACCATTAATCATTCCTCCGTCTGTGGACAGGTTTGATATTTTTTTCAGTTCCTCCGAGTTTGGCCAGGCGGACGGCGCTTGCCTTGGAAATAAGAGATTCCAGTCCCTTCCTTACTAGAGCGGTCTTTTCCCGGATTCCGGTAAGTTCCGAAGCCTTGGAGAAAATTTCAGAGTCTATGTTAAGCGTTGTTCTCATGCATATCAATATGCATTATCAATATGCATAGTCAAGGCACATTTTTCAGAATATACTATTTATTTGAGTCAACCTTGCGCACTTTCTGGCACAACCGAAACATGGCAAGCAGTGGCGCATGTCCGAGATAGTCGCGGAATGGGCCTTTTGGCGACCCCTTCCGCCCCAGGGATTCGATTTCCGGTCCCACTGAGTTGTAAAACTCGAAAATGTGCCCGTATTTTCTGAAGGCTTCATCGGTTCGCTCCAGCGCTTTCCAGCCGATTGCCGCAGCTTCACTGTGAAAACCGTAGTCGGCCAGTGCGCGCATAATCCAGTAAGTCATGGAGTTCCACGCCGGTCCGCGCCAGCAATCCAGTTTAAAAACCGTTTCGTCCGTCGCAACAGTGGACATGGGGTGATAGGCGAAAAACTCGCCCGGATCCATTGCGTGTCCCACCAGTCGTTTGGCCTGTTCCGGCGTGGCTATACGGGCCAGCAAAGGGAAGAAACCTTCAAAACTTTTAATGGGTTTGACCGTCCCGTCAGTCATCCAGATGTCAAAAAAGAAACCTTGGCGTTCATCCCACATCCTGTTCCGGACCAGGTCTTCCGCGATCTTGATGTCCGGCAGGAGGTTTACTGAGGAATCGCCGAGCACATTTGCCCACCGCTGCAGGTGTTTCATAAGTCCGGTCATATGGCTGGTCGCATCCACGCAGGCCTGCGGCTTGGATGGTGCCTGAATGAAACGCACGCCGTCATCCACTCCGCTTTCCCATAGGCGTTGCGTAATGTCAAGATAGTAGAAGCCGCCGTCCGGAGTGCTCCGTAACCTTTTCCACCACCCGAGGTTTTTCAAACCATGCTTCAGGCAAACCGCCAGGAAAGTCCGGTCGTCTGTCAGGGTAAAATAATCATCGATCAGATGCGGCCAGAGCGGGGGATGCGACCAATTCCTGGACCAATGACATCCACCCATGGAATTCCACATCTCCGGATCCCACTGCTGTTTTTCACCCAAGGCTCCAGGTCCGTAAACGGTTCCCGGCATCTGCCCTTCCTCGCTGATGAAGCCCAGATACATCTCCATTTGCTGTCGCACCATGTCAGGAGCGAACGGCAGAAGATTGAGGCATTCATGCACCAGGTCCCAATGGCCGAAACACGGGAAGGCCTGATAGCCGATTCCGATATCCTGCCACGGATATTTAAAAGGCCC
>CAMCYE010000166.1 GCA_945883805.1 Victivallis vadensis
CTCAGCAGATTTAAACAGCTTGTCCCAATGCAGGTAGAAGACGCCTTGGTCCTCCTCGAAGATGAACTGGGAAAAAGGCCTTTTAACCAACGAATCACGGATTACGCCCAGCAGGTTTGCGGCGACGAGGTTGGTCTTAAGGATAATCCTCTTCCCGCTGACGGTGACATAGCCGACCGGCGCCATGTCGTAGAGGTCGAAATAACTGGCACGGGCGGCTTCCAGTTCCAAATGCGAACGTCTCAGTTCCTCGTTCTGCATCTCAAGTTCAACCTGATGAACCCGCAGTTCGTGCAGAACACGCTGTGTTTCCTCTTGCGTCATCATCTCAATGTTAGCCGGTGATTGCGCCAGTTTTTTCTCTGCCTGCCTGCGCAGTTCGGAAACTTTCTCGGGCATGTTTTTTTTAGTCTTCATAATGCACCTTTCGGAATATGATGTGCGAATTTTGCAACGGCCTTTTGACTTGCCGTACACACTCAATATTGAACATCAAATAAAAACTGCCTCTTCTGCGGCTTGTTGAACGAATGGCATAGTTTAGAGCCTGTCCGCAAAAGCGTAAATATTTAATAGAAAGGGACTTGCATATACCACGGCATAGTGGTCTGAAATCGCAAAAAGTCCAAAAAAAATGCAATTATAACTGAAAGGAACAGGCATGTCCCAAGGCATAATATCATTCCAGGCCGAGCTTTGTCCAACAATTCCCGTAGTTAAAAACAACAAAGAATTCAGCGCGTACTGCCTTCTTCTGTCTTTCTCGTCCTGTTGCTTATGGTCTGCTGTGTGATTCCTATTAGCTTGGCAGCCTTGGTCTGGTTTTGTCCGGATCGGCTCATCGCCTCATTTATCAAATCCTCGGACACCTCCCTGAGAATCGGAAGTTTTTTCAGGCCGGCAAAGTATTCCGTGGAATATTCCTCATCTATATGCATATTCTTGAAGGATGACACTTGCTTAATGTGTGTGGAGAAGCTTTCAAGAGACAGAGTTTTTGTTTTGCCTTCGCCTACGGCGTTCAGGACCATGGATTTGAGTTCCCGCACATTCCCGGGGAAATTGAAGCTTTCAAGGAGGAACATCAATTCCTGCGGACATGAAGGTTTCTGCTTTTTAAACTCCCGCGCCGCCGTATCAAGGAAAAAATCCATCAGAGTGGAAATATCGTCTTTCCTGTCCCTGAGGGGGGGGATGCATACATGATGGGTTATCAGTCGGTAGTACAGGTCCTTCCTGAAGCTCCTGCCGTCAACCAGTTCGAGAAGATTGTGGTTAGTGCTTGCAATTATTTTCACATTTGATGTTCTCTTCGTGTTTGAACCCAGCATGGAATATTCATTTTCCTGAATCAGGCGCAGAAGCTTGACCTGTGAATCCATGCACAGGTCTCCGATCTCATCAAGCAATATGGTGCCCCGCTCTGCTTCTTCGATCAGCCCCTTCCGTGTATCGTCAGCGCCAGTATACGCCCCTTTCACATGTCCGAACAATGTATCTGCAAAAACATTTGGGTCAATCCCTGCCACATTTACTGTGACCAGGCTTCCCGCTCTATTGCTCAATGCATGTATCGCCTTTGCAAACAGCTCCTTGCCAGTACCTGTTTCTCCGGTTATCAGAACGGGATACGATGAGCACGCTATCGCTTCACAGTATTTGAACAGATTTTTCATTCCGGAATTGTTCGTAACTATTTCTGAAAAAACTTTGGTATTGCTGGGATTGTCTCTTAAAATCTCCTTGCTCAGGAGTTCATTTTCAACCGTCAACTCCTGCATATGCATTACCCTTTTCAGGCAAGCCGTCAGCAGGGGAATGGAAATGGGCTTGGTAATAAAATCAAAAGCTCCAAGCTTCATGCATTTTATCGCCATCTCCACATCGGCCGATGCGGACACTATGATTACGGTGATTTCAGGATTCTTTTCTGAAATTGAACCCAAGATGTCGACACCACTACAGTCCGGAAGAACCAGATCCAACAGTACGATTTTCGGTTTTTCGCTCTCTATGAGGAACCTTGCATCCAGTCCGTTTGAAGCTTCAAGTATGTTATCCATGCCATGAGCCATTAGGGCGCGGGACAACATTCCCCTTAACGCCTCTTCGTCATCAACAATCAATATGGGGGAAATAGATTTTTTTTTCATTGCACACTTAATAATTTAGGGAACCTCTAAAAATTGGCATATGGCGCGCGACAGGAGATTATGAATAGGCAGCTAGGAGGAAAATTGCGAGCATACCCGAAGTGGTATGTAAGCAGTTTTACGACAACGCTGAAATTCATAAGATTCTATCTCCCTCCGGGTTGCGGTTCTTTTTGGCTCAAGAAAGAATATTCCTCTCTCAGCGTATCCATTGGATACGCCTTCCTCCTTCGCCGGGAAGCTACGGGGGACAGGCCGTTCAGAAATTTTTCTTGAGCTTTCAAAAATCTTCCGCAACGCGCCACATGCGAATTTTTAGAGGTTCCCTGTAGTTTTTTACTGGCCATACACGGAATTACACCATTTATTCATGCTTTCAAACTATAGTTTTTCATCCGATGAAGTCAACGCGGACATTCATTAAAAGGGGAAATTTCACGCAAAAAAACACAAGATATTTGTAGGAGCCCCATTTTTATAAAACCGCCCGTATCCACACTATGCCAGCCAGCGATAACCCGCCATACCGCGCCTACAAATAATTTTTAGGCCAAACAACACAGATCAGGCATGCACTTAACGATGTATTTATTTTATGATGTGCATGTTACAACTAACTTTAACCATTTGGCACAAGTATTGCTAATAAACGTCTGCCGTCACAGAAAGAGAAAATGCCATTGGCGACACGAGGCGGCACGTTACTTAAGAATTGCGTCATCTGCATAACTGACGGGGCGAAGCGTAGCTGTGACCGGCAGTGAGTGGAAGTTCTAAAGTTCTAAAGTGCTAAAGTGCTAAAGTGCTAAAGTGCTAAAGTGCTAAAATCAAATGTTTAACGACTTTAACGACTTCAACGACTTCAACGACTTCAACGACTTCAACGATTTTAACGACTTTAACGATTTCAACGTTTTGAACGACTCCCATTTCTCCTAATGAAACCAATGCACCCAATCCCCAATGTTCTTAAACCTTAACACTTAAAACTGAAAACTGATAATCGACAAAGGACATATTATGGTCGTGGAAATTCTAAAGAAAATAAGTGAACGCAAAGCCAGAATCGGAGTGGTCGGCCTCGGATACGTGGGGCTACCTCTGACCAAGGAATTCATCAACGCCGGGTTCAACGTCCTTGGGCTTGATGTTGACATGGAAAAGATCAAAATGCTCAAGAAATCCCAGTCCTATATCAAGCATATTGATTCTGAACTGCTGGCGAAAATGAATTCAACAGGCCGATTTGATGCAACAAATGACTTTTCAAAAAGCTCCTCCTGCGACGCCATAATCATATGTGTTCCTACGCCGCTCACGCACAACCGTGAGCCCGACATGAGCTATATAGTTTCAACGGCCGAATCGCTTGCGCCATACGTCAGGAAAGGACAGCTTTTTTCTCTTGAATCGACAACCTATCCGGGTACAACTGCTGAAGTCCTATGTCCCATTCTGGAGAAAAAAAGCAAACTTAAGGCGCACAATGATTTTTTTGTAGCGTTCTCGCCTGAACGCGAAGATCCCAACAACAAGAACTTTTCAACTTCGACAATTCCCAAAGTTGTCGGTGCGGATTCCAAGGACAGCCTCAAAGTCGCCCAGGCAATGTATGACACCATAATCTGCAGGACGATTCCCGTTTCCTCTGCCGCTACCGCGGAGGCGACCAAGCTCGTTGAAAACATCTTCCGTTCGGTCAATATCGCAATGGTGAACGAATTGAAAGTGATTTTTGACAAAATGGGTATTGACATCTGGGAGGTTATTGAGGCCGCCAAGACAAAGCCTTTCGGGTTCATGCCGTTCTATCCCGGTCCAGGCCTAGGCGGGCACTGTATCCCGATAGATCCGTTTTATCTGACATGGAAGGCCAGGGAATATAACTGCTCGACTCGTTTCATAGAACTTGCCGGCGAAATCAACACCTTCATGCCATACTACGTCATACAGCGTACTATGGAAGAGATGAACAGCCGCGGAATGGTCATGAAGGGGAGCAAAATCCTTCTTGTCGGAGTGGCTTACAAGAAAAACGTTGACGATCTCCGGGAAAGCCCGTCTTTCATGCTGTGGAAGCTTCTTGAGGAAAAAGGGGCCAAGATTGAATACTATGACCCGTTCTGTCCGCTTGTTCCGAGAACCCGCGAATATCCCCAGTACGCAGGCAAAAAAAGCGTTTCCCTTGGTTCCCTTAAAGGCAGGAAATACGATGTCGCCCTTATCGCCACCGCCCATGACTCCGTAAACCACAGGGAAATTGCGAAACTCGCAAAACTTGTGATTGACACGAGGAACGCCGTTCCAAAAGCCAAGAATGTCGTTAAGGCGTAAGTTCGTAAAAAGAAGAGCTTCACCACTAACAGGTCACTAATCTTACACTAACAAAGATGGAGTCTTAAATTATAAACAGACCATGCGTCGAATGATATTTTTTGTTAAAAAATAGCATTCAACGCATACGTATTATTAGTGTCTTTTGTTAGTGTTGGTTAGTGGTAAAGAATCTTGCTTTTCGTGCGATCCGTGTATTTCGTGGTTATATCTCAGCGTCGCTGCGCGAGGGTAACTGTGGGAGGAAGTTCTAAAGTTATAATATCCAATTCAACGCTTCAACGCTTTCAACGGCCCCAAATCCCCAATGAAACCAATAGTCTGTACTTAAACTTAACTTCACGCCCTTCGCGGTGAGAATAAT
>CAMCYE010000167.1 GCA_945883805.1 Victivallis vadensis
GCTTCTCCTTCTCCCACTTGACCCAGCGTCTCCAGCAATGTAGCTTCCTTCATGATGGTTTCCTTTCTTTAAGTTTTTGCTGCCGGTATTGTATACCGGCTTAAGGAAACCATCATGTTCCAATTTCAACAACGGGAGAAATTTTTCCATTGTGGAAGGCTGGTTTAGATCCGAAGGGCATGTGAATATTTTAATATCCTTGAACCAAACACCCTGAGCTATTGAGCCTTGAGCAAGGTCTTTTGACTGTAAATACGGGAACAGAAGAGTGAAGCCGATATTTCCACTTGGAAGCGCCGGATTAAAATAGCAGCCTGGCGCCCATCCGTTGTAATCATCGGTATACATGTTCGTTGCCAATCCCCACTGCTTCAAGTTGTTTTTGCATGAGGCTCCCCTTGCCGATTCCCTGGCCTTACCTAAAGCTGGGAGGAGCATGCCAGCAAGGATGGCTATGATTGCTATGACTACGAGGAGCTCAATGAGTGTGAAAACATTTCCGGTTACTGTAGGTTTTGCCCCCTGTATTTTTCCGCGGACCATTCTATTGAGCCCGTACTGATTGGTTTTCATTTTCGCAAATACCTCCCTTTTTGATTTAACAGTTTTGCAAAAGCTCTCATCGGTGCGTACATTATACACCAAAGGCAAGGGCTTGCCTAGAGTATAAAATGATAATCAAATCATACTAAACGATGAAACCTCTATTTAAATCGCATTATGGAAAACTCCCCGAATGGGATGGGCTTCCTGGCTCCGCCCAGGAATATCTCTCTTATTGTCTGCGGCATCTGACAGTGCATCCGCTCAGATGTTACAGCTATAGCAACTTCAAGAAATGGTCCCTTCCCTTGCGGCGCCGCGAAAATCCGTATTTCATGTTGTTTGAGAAAGGCTCCGGCCTGCTCAGGATTGGCGAGAATGCGGAACGGCTTAACGGGGGAGAGCTTATTGTTTTTGCCACAGGCGTAGAACATTCTTTCACACCGGATCCGGGCACGACCAGCGAAACTACAAACCTCCATTTCCAGGCACTTGTAAATGGCGCGGTGGACTTCGTCGGGCACCTCGGCCTGAGTGGGGTTTACCGTAATTGCAGATGGGTAAACCGGGAAGTGTTTTTTGAACTCAGCACCGTGCACAGTGCTGAACCACCCGGGAAAAACGAGTTTATGGAAGCGCAAATTCGTCTGATGCTTTGGCGTCTCGCACCGAAGGCCAGCCTCATCAGCCAAAACCTTATCGGAAGACTTCGTCTGCAGCCCGCCTTGAGACTAATTGAACGCGAATTGGGAAATCCGCAGCTTTCACTTTCGAAAATGGCTTCGGCAATGAACTTGAGCCCGATACGTTTCCGCCAACTCCTCCATGAACACTTCGGTTTGAGTCCGCTTCAATTTCTCCAGAAGGCCAGGATAGAGCGCGCGAAAACACTGCTGTTCACCACAGACAAGTCGGTCAAGGAGATTTCCGGTCTCTGCGGCTTCAGCGACCTTAACTTTTTCCACAGGATATTCCGCCGCCTGACAGGAGTTACTCCCGCCTTTTTGCGGGTCACCACCCGACATTAATTGATGCCAAAGCATGTCGGGTTTTAAACCGCCCGACCATGTATTCCAAATCCTTTATTATCTCACATTCTCATTTCGCATTCCCTGATCCAGCCGAGGATGTCATTGAATTCAAACGGCTTTTCAAATATTTTGCAGTTGAAGTCTTTCGCCTTTTGAATTTTCTCCGAGGACCAAGCTCCGGAAGCCAGAGCAATATTGGGGCATTTGCATTGACTTGATATGAGCTTTTCTACAAACTCAACTCCGGAAATCAAAGGCATGTGAAGATCTGAAATGATTATATCCGCGCACATGCCGTTTTCCCCGATCGCGCACTTCCGCTCCTCATTTATCTCGCAGACATTTCCTGTTCCAAAAACAAACACCTCATATCCGTTCAGCTCCAGGAAACGCTTCATTAATTCCCTGATCTGTTCATCGTCATCCACAAAAAAGATCCTTGTTTTCATAAAATGTCTTTCTGCAACAGGACTAACGTGGAAATTCAACATAACCGCCTCCTTATTGTCTTGCCAACAGCTCCATTGCGAGGATCTCCTACTCGGAAACTCCAGCCCGAAGTCTGCAATCATTTCAACACTTCCTGATTATTTCTTGCATCCGGCCCGTACTCATGCACATACCAGCAAAACCCCATTACGAAAATTAAAATCAGAATCATAATTAGGTCGATGAATCCCAGATCCCTCAAAGTCTTCCGCCATAGGGGATAATTGTCTCTCATAAACAGACTCCTCTTTTATTTGTCCTGTTCGGCAAGCTCGCATAACCTGCAATGCATGTCATGCGAGCCACCGGTGTTACGGCATCTTATGCCCCTCTCGATAAGCTCCTCCGCGACAGAGGAAATATTCCAACCCTTCTCCTCCCTTATTTTACGAATCGAGTCATAAAGCCTCTGACTTATCCATACCGGCCTGGCGGAATAATCCACTCCGGAATCAGGGAAGTCAGTTTTCATTTTTCTTTCCGTCACGAAAATATTCCTTCACAATCTTGACAGGGGGAAACAGATTTTCACTAAAGTAACATACCGTGTATGTTATTCAATCGCCTTTTATTAAAAAAAATAAATTTTCCCTTTATACATTCGAAATTCTTGAAGCATATTGATTTTTGACTTCGTTATCATAGATTAAAAAAAACATTAAATTTGCGATGAAATATGAAAATCATTAATAATCAGTTCCTTGACGCGCTCCGCAAGCTCAAGCAAAAACTCGGCACAAACAGGAAAATTGCAGAAAGCGCGGCCATTTCAGAAGTTCATGTCGGAAGACTTCTGTCCGGTAAGATTGAAATGTTGAAAGATGACACTTATAGCAGACTGTATCCTCTGGTTGAACCTTATCTGGATAAGAGTTATTCATACAGTTCCGTTTCCCATACGGTGAAAATATCAGACGGGACGGAAAAGTATCTGTGTCCGGCAGGGTTGTCCGACATGGAGAAATTGCTTGTCAAGTATTTCCGCCGGCTCAACGAAGAAGAGAAACTTTCCATGCTGGTGTCGCTTAAGGACAGCGGGAAGTTCTGAAGTTCTAAAGTTCTGAAGTGTAGGAATGCATGGGGTTTAACCTTGGCCCGGTACAGCCGGAGCCGAACTCGAATATCCAAAGCGGCCGGCGCTTAAAAAGCTCAAGCTGATCGAGCAGTTTTTAGAAACCGTTGTTCACGGCTTACTTTTAACAGCCCCTTTCTGGGACGCACGGATTGTATCTTGAATCTCTTTGGCCCCAGATTTCCACAACCCGTTCAGAAAGATCGGCTGGCTTCCGCCGGAAGTTTCAATGCTGACATCGGCCAGGAAAACACCGTTCTTTATGCAGACAGACGCAACTGCCCGGTAATTTATATGCTCTTCCCTGGAACCGAATAGTGCGCCTTTTCGGAATAACAAGCCATCCCCAGATAAGGTCAAACTGTCAGGAAAAAACAAATTGCCGGACGACCAGCGACTTGATTTATAGGTCTTTTCAGTTAATTCAGACATCCTTTTGCGGACTGCCTCTTCTTCATTATCTGGAGAGTCCTGTCCTGTTTGGCCTTCGGCAATCAGCCGCCTTTTGGCATCAGTGAATTCCTGAGTGCTCAGATGTCCCGCCTGATGGAGTTCTGCAAGCTTGCGAAGTTCTTCAGCTAGGTTCATTGTTTCCCCTGAAACTTGTTGTTATACGCCAGTTGTGAGAGCAGTTGAAAATAGAACACCCGCCAAGCTGGAAGTCAAGGCTTCAACCGCCGTCACTTTCGCGTCTTTCCTGCCCACCTCAGGATTTTCTCCTTTCCGAATTGTTGATCTTTAAAATTAATTGGAAGGTTGGCAGGAATCCGTCAGAACTTTCCGGAATATGAACAATGCTCAATTTATTTCTTCTTGGGTCTTCCACGCGGTCTTGCAGACAATCTTCCGGATTCAACCCTTGCATTCGCGATAAACTACGGGGTGGTCTGGCACCATTTCCATAGTGATTTACACTCATAACTTGACAGTGTAGAGTCGAATTACTGGTTTTTATCAAGTATCTATGCGGACGAATATTAAATTAAGAATCTTCATTCAAACGTCCGCCTACACACAAGACTTCCCACTTCGCCGAGGCTACTAGATAGAGTCTCGGCGGAAGTCTTTCCGCACTTAAAAGGCATATGAGCCGACCAGACGCTTGGCATTCCTGGGAACGCCAAGCGTCTGCCCCGAGCTCGTGATGGGACTCGGGATCTGAGACGACTTGGCTTAAAAAATGTGTGGAAAGACTTCCGCCAAACAAATCTAGGGACAGGACGGAGGGCACCATTCTTCGCCTTTGGGATATATTTATACTGATATTATCGCTAAAATCTGGCGTGCCATTCCGTAGCACGATTACATAGCAATTAGGCGAAAGAAATGGTGGAGCATAAGGGAGGTTCCACAGCTCCACCATTTAGCCTCATTCTCAAGCGTCAAAAACAGCTTTTGTGTACCACTTGTGTACCAGGGCATATGTTAAACACTTCTTAAGATTATATTCGATTCCCAGTGAATTTCAATAGCCCTAAGAATTTTATTTACCGCTTAACTCCCCCTCTTCCCTTGGCACAATTCCCTGGACGCATCCACCCCCCCTACCCTACCTTAATTTCCCCAGTAAATACGTCACAATATCACTGGTAGCTTCCATAGCTACCGGTGTTCTTTCATGCTTTTAATAAGGCCGTAATCGGCCCCAACAACGTTGGTGGCCACTACGGGCGCATTTGCTCCGTCTG
>CAMCYE010000168.1 GCA_945883805.1 Victivallis vadensis
GCCACGGACCATTATGTGTGGGAAGTCCTCCGGAAAAGAAGCGTTCCGGAAAAATATCTTACAGGTGACGCATCCCCTAAGGAAAAATGGATGAAAATGGCTGAGGTTTTTCCCGAACTTGCCGGAAACCCGGTTTATGAATGGATCCACCTGGATCTGAAACGCTATCTCGGGATTGATGACATTCTCGGTCCTGAAACCGGATTGAAGATATGGAACAGCGCTTCCAAGGTGCTTGCCAGGGATGACAAGAAGCCACAGGCCTTGCTCAAACAGATTGGAGTGGAGGCGATGTGTTCCACCGATGACCCATGCGATCTTCTTGAAGAGCACAAGGTCGTGAACAAATCATTTGGAAGGACTGTCATACGCCCGACATGGCGTCCTGACAAAGCCATGAATATCTTTTCGCCCAATTGGAAAAGCTACATTGCAAAGCTCGAGGAAAGATTCGGCACCAAAATTAAATCCGTGAGGGATCTTGTATCAGCTCTCAGGCTCTCCCATCATTATTTCGCCGAAAACGGATGCATTTCCAGTGATCACGGAGTCGAAGTCCCATACGGTGGAGATGCAAAGGTTGGAGATGCCGAAAAGGTTTTCAAAATCGCCCTTTCGGGCAAACAGCCCACATGTGAGCAGTCTGGAATCTTCATGAGTTACATGCTCGGTGAAATGGGCGAAATGGATTCTGAAAAAAACTGGGTTTTCCAGTTGCACATGGGAGCCGTCCGCGATATCCGCAAATCCATATTTGAAACCTTGGGCCCGGATACCGGAGGCGATGTTTCAAGCCATTACATGGATATTCTTCCGCCGCTTAAAAAATTCCTCAACCGTTTTGATGACAGGCTCAAAGTCACCCTCTACTGTCTTGAATCCGGTCATCAGGGTACGCTTGCGACGGTTTCAAGGGCATTCGGATCCAAGGTGAACCTGGGCTCGGCATGGTGGCTCTGCGATACACCTGTTGGCATGAGACGTCAGCTAGAATACATAGGCAGCGTAGATCTTTTTGCGAATTTCGCAGGAATGGTTTCAGATTCGAGAAAGCTTCTGTCTTACGGATCCAGATTTGAAATGTTCAGACGCGTTTTCTGCGACGTGGTCGGTGAAATGGTAGATTACGGGCAGATACCGTTTCCTGTAGCGGCGAAACTCGCTGAAAAAGTCTGCTATTCTGGTCCGAAGGAGTTCTATAACCTATAATTTTGCTGGAGCAAAATTATGAATTCTAAGATTTCATTCAACCCGGGAGACATTCCCCAGAAGCCGGGGGTTTATATTTTCCGGGACCGTTTCGGTGAAGTCATTTATGTCGGCAAGGCTTCCAATCTGAGGAAGAGGATTTCCCATTATTTCCAGAGGAGCCGTTCAACACTTGCGGATCCCAAGCTCCGTTCGCTTATAAATTCCATTGATTCATGGGAGGTGATGCCTGTGAAAAATGAATCCGAATCCCTCATCCTAGAGTCGCGCCTCATCAAGGAATACGCCCCGAAATACAATGTCCTCCTCCGTGACGACAAGAGATTCTTCCTGATAAAAATAAACCTGAAGGAAGAGTATCCCAAAATAAGGATGACAAGGATAAGGAGAAATGACGAAAACCGTTATTTCGGACCTTTCCCAAAGGGAGATGTAAAAGGTACGGCGGATTTTCTCACAAGATATTTCAAACTCCGCTCCTGTCATCCCGACATCCCGGATGAAAAAGATTTTAATCACTGCCTTGCAAGCAAAATTAAAAATTGTTCGGCTCCCTGTGCCGGGAAAATCACAAGGGAGGGATACCTGGAAAGAGTTGCCGCCCTGATGAAGGTTTTGGAAGGGGACTGCGAGGGAGTTGTTTGCGAACTTCGCAAAAAAATGGAAAAGGCGTCGCTTGAAAAGAAATACGAGGTTGCCGCCAAATGGAGGGACCTCCTTTCCAATATAGAGGAGATTTTCGGGGAGAAGAAGCGTTCTTTCCGTTTTGCATCCATTCCGCATTCTTTCGGGGAGGATTCGGTTAAGGATCTGCAGAAGGCTCTAGGCATTGAAAAAGAGCCAAGGGTGATTGAAGCGTTCGACATATCCAATATTTCCGGACAGTTCGCTGTCGCAAGCATGGTCTGTTTCCGCGACGGCAGGCCAGATCGGAAATCATACCGGCGTTTCCGGATCAAGGATGTCCATCAGATTGATGATTTCGCGATGATGAACGAGGTTGTCAAAAGGCATTTTTCAAGGAAACTTTCCGAAAACAGGATGGATACCGACTTGATAATGGTTGACGGAGGAAAAGGGCAGTTGAGCGCAGCCTTGTCCGGGCTTATTTCGATTAAATATCCACCTACGCCGATTCTCGGTCTGGCGAAGAAAAATGAAGAGATTTTCCTTCCTAATAGGACTGATCCTGTTATCCTTGACAGGAGCAGTCCTGCGTTGAAGCTCCTTCAGGCTGTCAGAGACGAGGCGCACCGCTTTGCGATTTCATATCACCGCGAACTTCGTGGAAAGCGGATTGAGGAATCCATTCTTGACGAGATTGAAGGCATTGGCCAAAACAGGAAAATACAGATATTGAGGGAGTTCGGATCAATTGAGAACCTTAAGAAATCCAGCACCGGACAAATCGCGGAACGCATTCCCGGAATCGGACTGAAACTGGCGGAGATGATAAAGGAGAAGACTGGCTGAAATCAAAATAAATTTTTGATTCAAAAATTTATGGGGATATGACTTTCAGCTTAGGGAAATATTCCCCGTATCTTTGTTTGTCTCTGGTGAGCAAGGACATATTTCGGACAGATGCATGGGCACCTATGAAGAAGTCTGGCAAAGAGGAACTCCTGACTCCACCGCTTCTCCTGTATTTCAGGAAACATTGTCCCGCAAGAAAAGCAGCTTCCCATGGTATCTGCTCTCTGATGAAGAAAGATTCTGGAAGAGTATCGTCAAGCTCCTCGATTCTTGCAAAGCTTTTCAGTGGCCTTTCCCAAAAGTTTCCGGCGACTTTTTTGGAATTAAATTTGGAGGAACCGCTTTTCTTATACATTCTTCAAAAATCTCAGTATTGATTGTCAGCGTTTTCTCGTTGAACATGAAAACCGAGCTTAAAAGCGGCTTTCTGCCAGTTTTATCTTTATTTGAGAAAGCATAAATGGAGACATCCGCCTTTGTCTGTTTTTCCGGATTTGAAGATATGCTCTCTGCCATGAGTTTTTCAATCTGGGACATCTTGGTTTTACCGTAAATCATCCTTGTGTATTTTTCATTCAGACTTATGAATAAATTATATTTTTCCTTGTCCGCATTTTCAGGATTGAACGAATATATCCCCCCTTTAATTTCTTTGACCGTTTTACTGGCGGAAAAGAAGTCTTTCAGCGTCTGATATTTCCCGTTTGAAGCGGATGTTTCCAGGCAACACACAGAGCCCGGTTCAAACGAATCCATGCTGAACTTAAAGTCTCCGGAAAAACTCTTTGCAAGTTCGGAAAAGAATCCGGGAATCTCAGAATTATAATTATCTCCGGCCTCAACAAGGATTTCCCTGAGCGTTCCAACAATCTCATTTTTCAACTGGTCGGTCACATTGATCCGTCCATATGAAATCAAATCCCCTGTCCCGGCATCGTAGACATTCGATTCATTTGCCGTTTTAGCCTGCGCTTTTATAAAAGCTTCTACGGAAGAGCCTTCAATAGGAAGAAATTCAGAAATTATTGATATTTTATCTTTATGGAAATTGATGTTGAAATCAGTCTTGCCGAACTGGCTTACAGCTTTTTCCAATTCGGTCATTTTTATCGAGAAAATCTTCATGTCGGCCAGATCTTCATCACTTCTGCCGCTTTTCTTAAGTACCGAGTCTGTAATTTCTTTTTTTATGGAATCCAGTCCCTCCGGGAAAAAATCAAGATATTTCCGTGGATAAAACACTATTTTCACGTCATATTCATCCTTTTCATTTTCCGCCACCGGTATTTCCATGATAGAGTCTATAAGGATTTTATTGTACGATAAGACGCTTCGGTTCCCGATCGCCTTTACAAAAACGGTTCTTTTTTTATCTTTGATTTGCGTGACGGGATTGCTTGTGTTTCTAGGGTTCATGACGATGCACCACTGCATTTCTTTAGGGCTGGCAATGCCTGAACCGAATCCCAGTATCTGGATTGGGGCCGTCAAGTCAAATCCGGCAATTTTCGGATCAAACGCCAAGGATGCCACCGCCACTCCGATTATTCCAGAAGATCCAGGTAAGACGTTCTCTGAAAGTAAAGTGAGGTTCTGAGCTGAAGTCATAAGCGAAGGAATTCTGACTTCGGCAAGAAGCTCAAATTTTTCCGCTGAAAATACGCTCGCACAGAAAATGAATACAAAAAAGAGAAAGGTTATGATTTTCATGCTATGTCTTTCGTTGTTCTTTTAAATTCCTTATAAGACTCAACCACAGAGGGCACTGAGAAAAGTTTGATTATCAATTTGCTAAGAAAAAAACTTTAAACTTGCGATAACCTGAGACTTTTCTTCTCTGCGTCCTCAGAAAAAAATAAAAAATCTTTATCTTTGTATTTCGAGAACACAGAGAAATTCCCTCTGCGAACTCTGTGGTTAAAATTTCTTTTTGATAATTACTTTACCCATCGCATTCTAACTACCGTTGCAATTGGAAAAATTTCTCCCGTTGTTGAAATTGGAACATGATGGTTTCCTTAAGCCGGTATACAATACCGGCAGCAAAAACTTAAAGAAAGGAAACCATCATGAAGGAAGCTACATTGCTGGAGACGCTGGGTCAAGTGGGAGAAGGAGAAGC
>CAMCYE010000169.1 GCA_945883805.1 Victivallis vadensis
AACTCTGTATGTTCGTGAAATCCCAGCCCGTGTTGAAAATATTCGCACCTGGACCGTTCTTCCAGGCGATATAGTCTATCCCCAGCTCCTTGACATCATTCTCGTTGATCTCGTAGACATTCAAAGTCAGCTCCACCTGCGGAACAGGACGGTCGAACGCCTGATAGTATTTAAGTGCGCCTTCGCCCTTGGACCTCACGTCCTTCCAGTAGAACATATTGTTCGCAGGATCAAAAAAATATGATCCGTCGGAACTTCCGACCGCAGGACCTATTGGAAACATATCAAGGGAAGCCCTGTGTTCAGGATAGTACACGAATTTCGTGATGCCTGTGCTCTGGATGACGGAGTTCTGACCGTCCACTGTTCCGGGACGGTCTATCTTCGCTATCATGTCGTCAATGTATTGGACCATCGCCACCGGCATATTGACCGTGAGGAGTTGTTTCTTATTGGCCTTGTCGTTCATCCTTTCAACACTTGCAAAGCTGTCATAGCGCTGAACAGCTCCCAAGACGAACGGGGTTATGTCGGTTGCCAGCGTGTTCTTGAGTTCATAGACCTTTGACGTGAAATACGCCTGATCCCTGTCTTCCGTCACTCTGATCTCCCTGTTTTCCTGAGCGAATGCGGAACTCGCGCAGATAAACACTGCGGAACAGATCATCAGGCCTTTCTTTTTCAACTTCATCTTACTACTCCTGTTTTTAGATTTGCGAACAAATAATTCTTTTATGATATTTTTATTTTACAGCGGGGAAGTTAGTGAATTATTAGGGTGGGAATAATGTTGCGTTAAAATCACCGCCTTTGTGTGGAAGAAAATTTGGTTCTTTCCCGGATCGAGCGAGCAACTCTTTTAGGAAGTCTGAATATCCAACCCCATTCGCCGAGAAGCTTTCTCCTTCGCCAAGGCAGGCTACGGGGGACAGGCCGAGAGGGCAGGCGCGGAATATCCGACCGATGAAAGGAAGATAAAAACGCAGAAGTTCAGGGAGAATATTGAAATGGGCTTTTGGATTTTTCTTGATTCAATATTTTGCAAATAGCTCTGTGATTTGCAACAATCCATTAGTTCGCCTCAGATGAATTAATCCGGCAATCTGTTTCACTATTTTGCCTGTATCTTTTTTCACCTTCATTTCCAAATGCTTCTTATTCTGATTACCGGTTAAATGGAATTCATCCTGACACGGCTATCTTATCCTAAAGGCATTAGAATCTATGAAGATTAAAGGAAAGAAATAATTGCATAATTGCTGAAGTCTGGGCGGCTCCGCATTCTACAGAACTCGCCGAAGTCCGAAAACACCACCTTTACAATGACGGGAATGGGGGCGCCATCTCTACTTTGAATTTGTCCGTCAATTTGGATTGTCAATCTCCAAAGCAGGTGCCAACAAGCTTCGCCGACTCGATCCATGGGTGATCCCGCGGAACAAGTTTCTTCTTGCCTGCGACATCCTTAAGATTAACCGGAACAAGCGTGTTTCCCCGAACAGATATCATCACTCCATATTCTTTCTTTTTCAGGAGCGTTGCGCATACAGTGCCAAGATTGGTGGCGAGAATCCTGTCGGCGGCCGAAGGCGTCCCGCCCCTCTGCAAGTGGCCGAGTATCGTAAGACGCGACTCGAGGCCTGTAAGTTTCTCGAGCTGGGATGTCAGATTCATGGTATGGTTGACATGCGCCTGATGGAACTGATTCAGCTTTTCAGAAATTCTTGCAACGTCGGACTTCTTATCAGCCTTCTCCCTAAGTAGCAGCGAGATTATTTTCGCGTCATCCTTAGACATTGCCCCCTCCGCAACCACAACAATACTGAAGCGTTTTCCCGCATGCGTCCTGTCGTTAATCGCATTTGCGACTTTTTGAATATCGTAGGCGATTTCAGGAATCAAAATTATATCAGCCCCTCCAGCCATGCCAGCGCCTAAAGCAAGCCAGCCGGCGCGGTGACCCATAACTTCTACAACAATTATCCTGTGATGGCTTGTCGCGGTGGAATGCAATCTGTCGATTGCCTCGACAGCAATTCCAAGAGCTGTGTCGAAGCCGATTGTCATGTCGGTATGCGCTATATCGTTGTCAATCGTCTTTGGCATAGTCACGATATTGAGACCGGCCTTCAGAAGCCTATATGCGTTCTTCTGAGTGCCACCGCCACCAATGCAGACAAGCGCGTCAAGATTGTGTTTCCTGTAAGTCTCCACTATCACCCTCGTCATGTCCATCACTTTGTCGCCTATCGGCATCTTATGGGGTTTGTCCCTGCTTGTACCAAGTATTGTTCCGCCCAGTGTAAGAATGCCGGAGAGCAGGTGCTGGTCCAACGTGAAAGTCCTGTCGTGCACTAAGCCCCTAAATCCGTCTCTAAACCCGATCAAATCCATGCCCGCTTCTGAAATAGCTTTGCCTGTGCCTCGGATTGCCGCATTAAGCCCCGGACAGTCACCTCCGCTTGTAAGTATCCCGATATGTCTTGCCATTTTCAAGCTCCTTGATTATCTCCCCAGTATATTCTTAAAATTAGACCTCCGCCGCGATTATTCAAGAACCGCTGGAACAGATGCTTCAAACCGCCGGTACTAGGTCATTTTTCAACCTGAACAAGCTCCAACCTTCCGTCCTCGTGTTCTACTACTGCGGAACAGAATTCCGTCCAGCATCCGCAGTTCAGATACCGTATTCCGGAAATTTCCTTGTCTGCGGCCATGTGAATATGTCCTACGATGACTGTGTCGAAGGTCTTGTCTTTTTTCACTTCATGGATCACGAGCTGTTCATAATTATTTACGAATTTGATGACGTTCTTCACTTTTGTCTTCAGATAAAGCGACAATGACCAGTAGTCTTTGCCGAGAAGCGTTCTCGCCATGTTGAACCACCGGTTTATGAAAAGGGCGAAATCATACATGGTGTCTCCTAACCAGTAGAGCCATGGCATTTTTTTAATCACGCCATCAAACTGATGCCCATGCATCACGAGGCATTTCCTGCCGTCCGCCGTAATATGGACATCTCTTTCCTTGAGCCTGATGTTTCCGAAATGATCCTGCATGAAGAACTCCAGGAAAACATCGTGATTTCCGATTATGTATTCTATCTGGACACCTTTTCTCGCCATGCGCAGGATTTTCTGAAGAAGCGTATTGTGGTTTTCGTCCCAGTAGAAATGGCGGCGTCTGATGGCGGTCATGTCAACAATATCCCCGACCAGATACAGCTTCTCAAATTCGTGTTCCTTCAAAAACCTCAAAAGCCTCACATTCTGCGAGACATTTGTCCCGAGATGCACGTCACTTATAAACAGAGTTTTATATTTCATATGTTATTATAATATCAGAAAATGATTAGATGCCTATTAAGCAATTGTTAATTTTCTGTTAAAGTCAGGCGTGACCATTTGGGATATAAGGGTTCAAGAGGCTTTCCCGTTTTACTCCCACAGTTTGCATGGTACTTTAAACATCATGAAAAATGAAAAAACCATTCTGTTGCTGAGTGTCTCCGCAGGCGCAGGCCATGTCCGCGCCGCAGAAGCCTTAAGAAAAACTGCGGAGGAAAACTTCCCCTCATTCAAAACTGTTCATCTCGACGTCATGTATTTCGTCCCTCCGCTGTTTAGAAAAATCTATGCCGAGTCGTATATGAAAATCATTGAACGCAACCCCTCAATCTGGGGTTTCCTTTATGCTCAGACAGATAAAAAAGAGAATCCCCTGATCAGAAAAATCAGATACGCAGTACAGAAACTCAACACCAAGAAACTTTTTGACAAGATCGCAGAATTAAAACCGGACACAGTGATCTGCACTCATTTCCTCCCGGCCGAACTCCTCTCAAAAATGATAGGGGAAAAGAAATTTCACGCGCCAGTCTGGGTTGCTGTAACTGATTTCGACATACACAGCCTCTGGATTCAGCCGCACATCTCAGGATATTTCGCCGCAAGCCCGGAAGTCGCCTGGAGAATGAAAGACAAGGGCATAGATCCCGGAAGGATATATGTGACTGGAATCCCGATAATGCCGGCGTTCGAAAAAAAACATTCGCGTGCTGAATGCGCAAAACAACTCGGCATAAATCCGGACATGACAACAATACTTCTGATGTCAGGCGGCCTTGGCGTAGGGGGAATTCACCTTATCGCGGAAAGACTCCTGAGTATCAGTGCTGAATTCCAGATATTGGCGCTCGCCGGAAAAAATAAAGTACTCCTGGAAGAACTCAAGAAACTTGAAAGATCTTTTGCCGGAAAACTGAAGTCCGCAGGCTTCACGACAACAATCGAAATAAACATGGCGGCAAGTGATCTGGCAATCAGCAAGCCCGGCGGACTGACAACATCGGAATGTCTCGCGATGGGACTCCCGATGATTGTGATTTCCCCGATTCCCGGACAGGAGGAACGCAATGCGGACTATCTTCTTGAAAACGGAGTCGCGCTCAAAGCACACAATGCCGCAGTGCTCGAATTCAAACTCATGGAACTCCTGAAAAATCCGGCGAAACTCTGCGAAATGCGCAAAAACGCGGCCAGACTTGGACGACCGAACGCCGCAATAGATATTCTTGAAATCGCATTAAAATAGACGGTTATAGGTTATAGGTTATTGGTTATAACTGATAACTGATAACTGATAACTGATAACTATGGACTTATTCATCCTATTGATCTGGATTCTGATTCTCGCCTTTTTCTTTGCAAAAGTGGAAATCCACATTGAAGGTGGCAACGGATGG
>CAMCYE010000170.1 GCA_945883805.1 Victivallis vadensis
AAAATCCACTGGTGCGACGGTTCGGAGGAAGAATACAGCCACCTCTGCAATGAACTTGTAAAGCACGGCACTTTTACAAAGCTGAATGAAAAGCTGAGGCCGGGTTCCTATCTGGCCCGTTCCCACGCAAGCGATGTCGCCCGCGTCGAAGACCGCACCTATATCTGCTGTTCCAAACAGGAGGATGCAGGTCCTACAAACAACTGGGCGGATCCTGTTGAAATGAAAGAGAAGATCCGTGGCCTCTTCAAAGGATGCATGGAGGGACGCACAATGTATGTGATCCCCTTCTCGATGGGCCCGCTTGATTCGCCAGTCGCAAAAATCGGAATTGAAATAACAGATTCGGCATACGTCGTGATCAACATGAAAATCATGACACGCATGGGCAAGAAAGTGCTTGATGTCCTAGGCGACAGGGAGGATTTCATCCCCTGCATGCACTCTGTCGGCGCCCCTCTGAAATCCGGCGAGAAAGATGTTCCATGGCCGTGCGAACCTGATCCCGCGAAAAAATACATCGTCCACTTCACCGAAGAACCTTCCATCTGGTCATACGGTTCCGGATACGGCGGTAACGCCCTGCTCGGCAAGAAATGCCTGGCGCTACGCGTAGCTTCGGTCGTTGCGAAAAAAGAGGGATGGCTGGCCGAACACATGCTCATTCTTTCCCTGACTTCGCCAAAAGGCAAAAAATATTATGTGACTGCGGCTTTCCCGAGCGCATGCGGAAAAACAAATCTTGCAATGATGCAGCCCTCGATTCCGGGATGGTCTGTGAAATGCCTCGGCGACGACATCGCCTGGATGAGGATAGGCAAAGGCGGAAAACTCTACGCCGTCAACCCTGAAACCGGATTCTTCGGAGTAGCGCCGGGAACTTCCATGAAATCCAATCCCAACGCAATGCTGTCAATCACCAAGAATTCAATTTTCACGAATGTCGCGCTCACACCCGAAGGCGATGTCTGGTGGGAGGACATGGGAGTTCCGGCCCCTGCAAAAGCCATTGACTGGGAAGGCAAGGCATGGACACCTGACTGCGACCGCAAAGCCGCCCATCCGAATTCCCGCTTCACCGCTCCGGCTTCACAATGCCCTGTGATTGATCCTGACTGGGAGAAATCGGAAGGCGTTCCGATTTCCGCAATACTCGTAGGCGGACGCCGTCCGTCCACAATCCCCCTTGTGAATGAGGCTTTCAGCTGGGAACACGGTGTTTTCATGGGTTCTTCCGCAGGTTCGGAAACCACAAGTGCCGCACTCGGAAAAGCAGGTGTCATGCGTCGCGATCCGTTTGCAATGCTCCCGTTCTGCGGATATCACATGGGCGATTACCTCGCACACTGGCTCTCAATGACAAACCGCACCGACCGCGCCAGTCTTCCGAAGATATTTTTCGTCAACTGGTTCAGGAAAAACGCCGAAGGCAAATTCCTCTGGCCGGGCTATGGCGACAACAGCCGTGTCCTCAAGTGGGTTTGCGACCGGATAGAGGCGAATATCAAAGCCGTCCCGACTCCCATCGGCAATCTCCCCAAACTTGAAGATCTTGATACGACCGGTCTCGACATCTGCTGCAACGACATGAAAGAGCTTCTTTCAGTTGACGCGGAAGGCTGGAAAAACGAGCTCGCCGATATCTCCCAGTACTATGAGAAATTCGGCGACAGACTCCCGGAAGCTTTGAAAAAAGAACTGGAAAGCCTGCGCTCAAGACTGGAAAAGAACTGAGGATATTTTTTAAGAGTGTTCCACTATTAAAAAATATAACATAATTCATCTCGACAAGATCGATTCGACGAACCGGTATGCTCTTGCGAATTTCGCAGATCTTTCGGATGCGTCGCTGATTCTTGCGAAAGAGCAGACTTCCGGGCACGGTCGCCGGGGAAGGAAATGGATGTCTCCTCCCGGCAATATCTACGGGAGTTTTGTGGTTAAGAAAGCCCTGCATCCGTCACAGCTCACATTTATCGGAGCCCTCGCCTCTCTTCAAACGCTCAGGGATTACGCCCCCTCCCTACAATTCTGGGTGAAATGGCCGAATGATGTCTATATAAAATCCCTGAAAATAGCTGGTGTACTGTCTGAAACCCACAGCCCGGAAAAATCAAACAGGCCGGATGGCGCAGTTATCGGCGTAGGCATAAATCTAAATACGGACAAGGAATTCTTTGCCGTAGAAAAGGTTCCAGGCACTTCAATTTTTGCGGAAACCGCAGAAATTACCAACATTGAAAAATTCGCCGAATCCCTTCATGATAATCTTTGCACGCTATATCAAGAAATATTCAGAAATCCCCTCAGGATTTCTGAATCATGGAGGAAAGAAAATATCCTAATTGGAAAAGAGATTGAAATAATCCAAGAGGCCGGAGACAAAGTAAAAGGCGTGTTCAAGGATATAGATACGGACGGATACCTTGTCCTGCTTCTTCCCGACGGTAGCACCCAGAACTTCCATAGTGGTGAAGTGTCGGTGAAAATCTAAGAGTTACCCGGGATCGCCAAGCGTCGGCTTGGCACAGGAGCCGACTGGACAGTCGGCGTTCCCGGCTTCCCTGGGATCGTCAAGCGTCGGCTTGGCTGAATTGCCGACTAGACAGTCGGCGTTCCCGGCTTTCCGCGGGATTATAATTTTTCCCATGACATTCATTTAAGTTGTAAAAATTAAGGCTTCCTGCATTAATTTTTACCTGAGGATCCGAAACCACCGGTACCACGCTTGCTGTCTGAAAGTTCGGAGACATATTCGATTTCAACGTCCGGAAGTTTGCTGATGACCATCTGCGCGATACGGTCCGCTCGCTTGATGCTGTATGTGACCTTCCCCGCATTAAGCATGATGACACAGACTTCTCCACGGTATCCGGCATCAATTGTCCCAGGGCTGTTGGGAACCGTCAAAGCATGTTTGATGGCGAGACCGCTCCTTGGCCTCACCTGAGCCTCGTATCCAATCGGAATTTCCATGAAAACTCCGGTCGGGACAAGATGAGGTTCACCGGGCTTCAACTCCATTTCAACTCTGGATTTAAGGTCAAACGCGGCATCGTCATGATGGGCTTTTAGCGGACGTATGTCGTCGCATCCCTCGAGCATCTTGATCTTAACAACTGTCTTTGCTTCCATTTTCATATCTTTCGTTGGTTAATTTATTTTTTCCGAAACGGAAAAAATTTATCCGAAGTGTGTTACGATGTAATTTTATGCTCTGGCAAGCGCCCAGATTTTTGCTCAAGTTTCTTTTCTTCCGATTTCACTCTCCGTTCCAGTTTTTTGATGTCTTCTTCTGGCGGCAATGCTTCGGGTTTGATTCCCCGTTGACCTAACATTTCGCGGACGCTGGTGTTGTTCTGGACATGCTCGCGAGTGATCTCTGGCTCACCTTTGATGTCGGCTTGTTGCACATTGTGGTTTGTCATCTCCGTCGCCAGATTTTTAGCGGCAATGGTCAACGTGGGCAGAAAATCCGCCAAGGGTCTGGTTTGAGTAATGCCGAATTTCTCTTTCATTGCCTGAGTAGTATTACCGCCGAATAAAGCAGCATCGCCTTTGGAGCGAATGCGCCCGAAGCCAGTATCATCCACTCCGCGCTCAAAAATATTATCGGATAACGCTTTTTCTGAAGCTTTGAGTTTATCTCGAGCTTCCAACCGTCCCAGAAGTTTCATACGCTCTTCAATCAATTCCTGTTTGCGTGTTTGAACGGCGAAATAACTCTGGGCAAAAGCAATCGGCTCTTTTCTCGGATCGCCATTTTGGGCAATGAGGTAGCAGGCGTAGCGGGTGAGCATGAAATCCTCTACGGGTCGATCCGCACCGCTGCCGATGGGTACCATTTTCGTGACGCCACGAAAATGGTTTCCTGGGTCTGAACCAGTGGTCTGACAAGACTCTATGGCGCGCTGGATTGCGGTGATGAAGTTTTCCCAGCGGGCATAGCCCAAGGGTTCCTGCAAGTCGCGGGCAAACCAGAACTCAATGCCTTCACCATTAGGCAGGGTCTGGACGAGTGCGTCAAAACTGCTTTGCATGCGTTGGATTAATTCTGTGTTCATATCTCTCTTTGGTTAATTTATTTTTTCCGTTACGGAAAAAATCATCCGAAATGAGTTTCAATGTAATTGCACGCCCCTTCGAGGTCCGGCAGGATCTTCGTGCAGTATTTGACCATCCACGGAGAGCAGTCTTTGAAGGAAAATGGAGAGAATCCGACGACGAATTTACCGAGGTCATGCGAGGCGTAGAAGATTTCCATGCTGGTGCCGATACTCGGTTTTGCATAATTCACGAGAATGATATCGGCATCGCGGACATCCTGGAGATCGAATTCCACTATTTCATTTGCACTGTCAACCTCCCTGTCACGGAACGCCCTGCGCATCGGGTCGAGGAGGCGGAATTTCCTGCCGAGCAGTTTTTTCGCCTGTTCGCGCCATTCGCGGGCAATGCCGTCATGTTCATCCATGATGGGACCGCTGAGGTAGAT
>CAMCYE010000171.1 GCA_945883805.1 Victivallis vadensis
GGAAGGATCTGTTTGCGGAAGCAGGTTTGCCGGACAGGGCGCCAGCGGACATGGACGAATTCCTGGAATGGGCGCGGATGATTCACAACCCGAAGGAGAACGTCTACGGATTCAGCATGCAGTTGGACGAAACGGCTTGGTCAACATTGAGTTTCTTCTATTCGTGCGGCGCCCGCGCAGTGGAATCGGATGCCAAGGGGAACTGGCGCTGCGTCTTCAATTCCCCTGAGGCGGTAAACGCCTATTATTATGTGGCAAGGCTTTTCCTCGAACCGTTTGAGAACAAGTTCGGCAAATTCGAAGGAGTTGTCAATCTTGGTGAAGGAACCGGAAACACCGCCCTCCGCTACGGAATGTATTTCATGTACATAGACCAGAAAACATTTGATCAGATAGATCCCAACCTTGTAAATTTCGGTCCGGCGCCGAAAGGGCCTACGGGAATGCGTGGCAGTGAATTCAACTCGGAGATGACCGGCATTTACGCCGGTTTCGACAAGGACATCAGGATGCGCGACCTCGCCTGGGACTGGATGATGTTCTACGGCGGCAATGAGGCGAAACTTATCCAGGCAAAAATATATGTTGAAAACGGACTTGGCCGTTTTGTCCAGCCCAGTCTGCTTAAAAAGGCCGGTTACCCTGAATTCATCAACAAGATTCCCGCCGGTTGGGTTGAGGCTTCCGCTGAAGCTCTTAAGAGCGGTGTTCCGGAGCCTTACGGGCGCAACTGCCAGATGGTCTACAATTACATGAACCATGCCATAGACCAGATTCGCACCGACAGTGAGGTAAAACGCTGCATTGATGCAAAGGACGAGCTGGGCGCAAAGAAGAGAATACAGGAAATTCTGAACGTGCGTGTTGATATCGCGAATCAGAAGATGCTGAACATCCTGCCGGCAGACGTACGAAAGTTCCAGACACGTGTAGCCGGAGCAGTGGCTATTTTCATCTTCACGATTTTCATACTGGTACTGGTCAAGGTGTTCAAGACTTTCTCCAAGAGTGTCATCCGGAGCGACGTGGACCGCGCCCGAGGGGAATGGCAGTTTGGCCGCAACAAAGTCGCGTACCTGATCCTCCTTCCGGCCATTCTCAGCATTGCGGTGTGGAGCTATTGGCCGCTCATGCGCGGAACTCTCATGGCCTTCCAGGATTACAATATCCGCGGGTTCAGCACATGGATAGGATTTGAAAACTTTGCCTCCGTCCTGTTCAGCAATGAATTCTGGTACGCGCTTTACGTATCCTTGAAATATACCGTTCTGTTCATGACCTTCGGATTTATAGCGCCGATCATACTTGCCCTTATGCTGGCCGAAGTGCCAAAAGGGAAAATTCTTTTCCGGGTCATATACTATCTTCCCGCGATGCTTTCCGGAGTGGTTGTCATCTTTCTATGGAAGGGATTCTACGGCCAGCACGGCATGATCAATCAGGTGCTAAACTTCGGGGTGATTGCGTCAAACTGGATATTCGGCACGCACATATCCGAATTCAGTATCGTATGGCTTAACTCGCCAAGCTTCGCTTTGGTTTTCTGTCTTCTGCCAACCATCTGGGCGGGAATGGGGCCGGGTTGTCTCATCTATCTTGCCGCACTGAAAGGGATTCCCGAAGACCTTTACGAGGCGGCCGATATTGATGGCGCCGGTTCCGGACAGAAAGCCTGGTATATTGCAATTCCATCCATCAAGGCGCTGATCTCGATAAACTTCATCGGTGCCGCCATCGGCTGCATGCAGAGCGGCAGCGCCTTCGTACTGGCAATGACAGGAGGCGGACCGTATGTGCCGTACGGGGAGACAGAGGTCATCGGACTGCACATCTTCTGGGAGGCGTTCGGTTTCCTGCGCTTCGGAGTCGCCACGGCCATGGCCTGGGTGCTCGGAGTCATCCTCATAGGTTTCACTGTCCAACAGTTGCAGAAACTCTGCAAAATGGAATTCAAGGCGGCGGGAGGGAAATAGGGAAGAAGTTCGAAAGTGCGGGAGTTCTAAAATGCGGAAGTTAAATTTAGAATTTAGAATTTAGAATTTAGAAAACAGGGAGTTCTAAAGTTTTAAATATGGAAGTCAGGGGAAGTGAAGAGGGAAAACCTGGGAACGCCAATCTCCCGATTGGCGGATTTAGAGCCAGTCATGAGACTGGTGAGCCCGGGGTTCGCCGTTCGGCGAAGGGGAAGTGACCGAGTGACCAGTGAAGAGGGAAAGGGATAAGCGGTAAGAGTGAGTTCGGAATTCTAGTTGGAGTTCACAGCTTTAGCGTGTCTTAATTGGAATTTATAATACAAACATTTGCTGTGAATTAGTGGTTTAAAAATCTTATTTTTCGTGCAAATTCGTGTAATTAGTGGACAAGTCAAAGAAGTTCTAAAGTTTCAGTTTTTTTAATAAGAAAATTTTTCCGTTTCGGAAAAATTAAGGAGGAAGAAATGCCCATAATCAGTGAAATAGGCAAACGCAGCTGGAGAGTCAGGCTTTTGTATGCCATCATCTATACGGTTCTCCTCATCGGAGCTGTGACCATGATTTACCCGTTGCTGCTAATGCTCTCGGGATCGGTCAAGAGCGAGGCTGATTCCTGGTCGATAAAACCTTATCCCGAGTTTTGGTTCAACGATCTGATCCTTTTTCAGAAATACACCGAATCGAAGTACAATGTCATTGTCCAGGAGCCACAGCAGGATTGGTGCAAGCCGGTCATGAGCTGGCGCACAATTGAAAAACCGGCGCCGGTTTCCTCTGAACTTATCCGCGACTTCCGTAACTGGCGTACCGCCATTCCCCCTGAACAGCGAAGGGTAGGACAGGTGTCAGGGGGAAGGGTTCTGCCTAAAAACCTCCGTTCCTACCGCAGCTACATGTCCGGCAAATACAGGAACGACTTGGCCGCCTACAATCTCGCCTCCAACCAGCTTTGCACTTCCTGGAGCAATGTCAAACCGCCGACGGAGATCATCGGACGCTACCGAAACCTCAATATTTCCGATGAATTCAGGAAGGAGATGATAAAATGGTATGCAACTCTCCCTGCCAGCGAACTGATTGTGGACGGTGCCCGGGGGCAGTATGCCCTGGGCTACCTCTACGGGATCTACACCAGCCGCATTGAAGCCTACAACCAGGCTCACGGTACTGCTTATGAAAGTTACTCTGAAATTCCGTTTTTAGACCATGTGCCTGTAGAAAAAGGCCTGGAGCGCGATGACTGGACGAATTTTGTACGCAATGAAATAAAACTGTCCTCCATACGCCTCGACACCGCACTGGAACCTGCTTTCCGGAAATTCATCAGGGAGCAATATGATTCCATCGCGGTGTTCAACAAGGAACACTGCACAAATCTGGCTGATCTGGACGCAATCCCGTTCCCGGCAAATATTGATGATGCGCCGTACCTTCGGCAAAACTTTGAAAACTTCATCAAATCACCGGAATACTGTCCGATAGAATCGGTCCGCATTTTCAGCGATGATGAAAAGTTCCGTGAATTCCTGGTCAAGAGCCGCGGCAGGATTCCGGAAGGCTATCCCGGACTTGGCGCTGTAATTGCCGCCGCCGACTGGGCCGACTGCATTGAGAACACAGCTGCAGTCCGCTGGGAATTCACTATGCGAAATTACTGGCAGGTTCTGGACTACCTGGCCATGCACGGCAACGGGCTCCTAAACACCTTCATCTACTGTTCGCTTGCAATTCTCACCGCGCTCATAATCAATCCGCTTGCGGCGTATGCCCTGAGCAGATTCAGGCTTCCGGGAACATACAAGATACTTCTGTTCTGTATGGCGACAATGGCATTCCCTGGCGAAGTCACCATGATTCCGGGATTCCTCCTGCTGAAAAAGTTCCCGATGTGGCCTATTCTAATAGGGCTTGCGGCGACAATAATCCTTTTCCTGATTCTGGAAAAATGGCTGTCTAAATGGAAGGAGAACTGGCGGGCGTTGCTCTCCCTGGCCGCCGGTCTTGTTTCGGGCGCAATAATCTTTCCAGCGCTCGCTCCCGATTATACTACTACAAGCCTGCTCAATAATTTCGCCGCACTTGTCCTTCCCGGCATGGCGAACGGCTTTTCCATTTTCCTGCTCAAAGGTTTTTTTGACAGCATGCCCAAGGAGCTCTATGAGGCCGCCGAGATTGACGGCGCCGGCGAATGGACGAAATTCTGGATGCTGACGATGAACCTCTCCAAACCGATACTAGCGGTAATCGCATTGGGAGCCTTCACCTCCTCGTATTCGGCGTTCATGATGGCGCTTATCATAATCCCAGACCAGAAAATGTGGACGATAATGGTCTGGATATTCCAGCTCCAGAGCCAGTCCAGTCAGGCGGTTGTCTACGCCTCTCTTGTAATTGCGGCCATTCCGACATTCATCATATTCGTCCTATGCCAGAATGTCATCATGCGGGGTATTGTCGTGCCGACGGAAAAATAAAGTCACTTTGAGGTAAAAAGGTTTTA
>CAMCYE010000172.1 GCA_945883805.1 Victivallis vadensis
GTTGCGGCGCTTTGGCCGCCTAATTTAATGTTAAGGAATTTCAATATCCAATATCCAACAAGGAATATCCAATGGTAATTCAAAATTCAATCAAGACACGCTAAAGCCGTGAACTCCAACAAGATTACCGTCTTTATAATTCCAGGGTATTTTCTAAAACTCTGTGCCTCTGCCTGTCCCGGCGAAGTGCCTTGACGAAGACGGATGCCTCTGTGCCTATCTTCATTAAGCTGCCTGATCTCCTACTTCCGCATCATCAGATTGCCCATGCTTTTCATGTCCTTGAAATTTGTACCGCTCGGGGATAGCATGTAGAATTCAGGAGTATTCCCAGCTAGGCGCTGACGGCAAATATTCACACCCCATGGAAACGAGGGTGTCGGACGCTCCGCTGAAAGCGGTTTTACGTCGATCTGCATTTCCACCGTCCAGCGGTCAGGATATTTCTTGACCGCAACATTTTTCACGGTATACCAATCTGGAAGATCTGCCAGATTGTTGGTGATGCATTCGTCCAGGACGGTGCCTGCGGAATTGACCACTATCTTAGGTCGTATCCCCTGCGGTGTTTCCAGACGGACTTCTATGTTGTCGTCGGAATAGATATTGGTGGAATCCCTCTCTTTGCAGCTCTCGCGGAGTTTGTCCATTTTCGGTTCCAGGCATTCTATTCCCACAACCAGTGCCGAGTTGTCCGGAAGCCAACGGAAGGACACAGACGTATTCAAGTGCTGAGGATATTCGCCGGTTGTCATGTCACGCAATTTGTAGAAGCTGTACTCGCTGTTTGGCATGCCTCGCCAGAACGGTTTGTTCAGATCACCGTCAATCTTCGCGTTTTCCGTGGCGGCGACGCACATTATTTGCGGACCGTTGCGTTTCAGGTTCTCAAAAAGGATTTTCAGGGATTCCATTTCATTTGCGATGAAGTCGATGCGCTTGCCGTATACGGTGTCGCCGGACTTTGCCTTCGCACGTTTCAAAATCTCGAAATACTTGTCAACATCGGCCGGTTTCAGGAAGCCGCCTGCTGCAGTGATCTCACGCGGTTCTGGGCGGCTCCAGACCGATTCCGCGAACTCATAAAATTCCTTCATTTCCGCCTGGGCCGGACCGTAGAAAAGCTTGTAATACTCGTTTAGCGTAGCTTGAACGTCAAGGTTACGGTCCCAGCAGAGGCGGTTATGCAGATAAATCATCAGATGCATCAGGCCGGGCCGGCGCATTGATAATTTGTTCTTCTCCATCTCTGCAGCTGACGACCAGGCGGTTTCCACCATAAAACCGGCGCAATGGTCATACAATCCCTTAAAACTCTGCAGCATCTGCTTGGTGAAGATCGCCGGCACCGGCGGGAAATTGTAGCGGGAGGCATGGATTATGTAGTATTCCCATATCAGAAGTTGATCCTTGTGTGTCAGTCTTTTCAACCATTCATCCCTGTCTGTCAGCCCCGTGTTGGGAAGCATCCAGTTCTGGCTGGTCTGGCAATAGCTTACAGTTACGTTGTCTGGAATTTTTTCAGGATTAATCGGTGGCCTGCGCGTACCGCTATATGCAAAGACAGTGAACTTCTCGTCCGGTTTCTTTTCCATAATGCGCTTGCGGACATCGAGGATGAAATCCCAGTAGTAGTCGCTGAAACGTCCGGATTGTCCGCGCTCTGCCAGCTTGTCCCAGCCTGCGGCCGCATCGGTGCTGTCCATGACCGACCAGCCGTCCGGCTGGCCGATGCAGGAGTAATCAATTCCGGGGAAGGACTTGTCCACGTATTTCAGATATTCGACAAGATCCTTCCTCAGCCTTTCATCTGACAACCTTGGAATATTGTAATCTGTCTTGCCATTTACTTTTCCGTAATATTCCTGCGGTTGCTCTTTAGGATACATTTTCATCGGGCCGCTGAGACTGTGATAAATCGGCATGGCAGATGCCGTCCCCACCCTCAGTGATTTGAACCAGAGGAATTCGTTTTTAAAGCGGTGCAAGGGTGGATCTGAATGTATGCGCTGCTGAAATTCCGGTTCCCGTCTGATGGACTGTTCCTTTATACTGATGTCTTTTCTTTCCGGGATGACCATGCCGATCTCGGGTACAGGCATGTACCACCGGAAGCCCAGCTGCTCCAGCAGTTCGTAGACCCCGTACAAAGTGCCAGTTCCGTCCTGTAGGTGGACTCCGGTTTCCTTGTTGGTCCCGTAATCATTAATAGGCGGGAATCTCCACTTGTGGCCGGACTCTTCCTCCCACATCTTCTGGCGCTGGCGACCCGCTTCCCTGTATTTTGCGAACGAGGCCTTCAGATTGAGGAAGTCTATTTCCCTACCGGCGACAACGACATAATTCTTTTCGGCCAAGATCTTGAAACCGTCGTATTTCACGTCATCCAGCTTGACGCCAAGCTTGCGGGTGTAGTCGCTCTCGCCAACGTAAACCTGGTTCTTGACGTCCGGAGAGACTGTGGAGACGATTGCGAGTTTCGCACCTGACATCTTCTCAAGCTTGTCCTGAAGTTCATCGGCGGCGGTTTTGACACTGGGCTCTGCGGATTCCGCAATTACGATCTCGGCGACCGGTTTTCCGTCTTTTATAAGTTCAACTGCGGGGCATGAGAAAGACAGACAAATCACAACGGTAATCGACAACATGAGAATCTTGTTCATAATTGATTGCCTTATATAGGTTATCTCTATTTTGACTATATCATAAAATCGTATGTCAGACAATGTACTGTGATTGCATCTTTACGCTTATGCGTTGCATAATTTTAGCATGAATATTTTTCCTGAAAAACAAAGACCTGTTTTTCAGGAAAAATTCCACATGATGGTTTCAGCCATGAAACCCCAGGCCCTGCCGCAATTTGTACGGATTGCGACTACGATTTCGTTTTTACCTTTCTTCAATGTGACAGGAATGGTAATCATATGGCTGGTAATTGGGTTGGTAGCCTGCGGATTGCAACCGAGTTCCCTGCCATTGACAAATATCTTGAACGGGCCGTCCGCACCTATACTGAGTTTTGCAGCACCTGCCTTTTTAGCGATGAAGAATCCGCGCGCATAGATCAATCCGTCAAGTTTGGCCTGGTCCGCATATCGCGGACGAATATCATTGAATCCATCGTTGAACGGCAATGCGGAGAAAGCAATGTTTCTGTTAGGATATTTGACTTCGGAAATCCCCATCTTGTCCGGCAATAGGGCCGAAGCCGTGAACTTCTGCAGAGACGGAGATCCTCCGAATTTCCTGCGGAGCGCAGAGACGTCCTTCTTGAGCGCTGGCAGGAAGTCGGCAGACAAGGCCTTCTTTTCCTCTCCCAGTTCCAGCATTTGAGACAGCACCCTTGCACCATCTGATTCCGGGTAGGCATTCACAATTGAGCGTGCATCTTTATAGGTCGCCAACAGCTTGTCATAGCTGTCCAGCAGTTTTTTTGCTATGGTCTGGAATTCTTCCGGATGTGTCATGGCCGACTGCACCTTCTTCCAATCTGCATAGGCGCGATAAGTGAGCGAGGATGAAATCAGGTCATTCATGGTGGTGGTGAAATTGGTGCCCTTCTCGTTCAGTTTGGCACCGCCGAATACGCCGCGTTTGACATCGTAGCGTTCCATTTGCCAATCATCGGAACGGTAGCGGTCGCGGTCGGCCTTCTTGCGAAAATCCGGCACTTCCATGGGCTTGCCGCCTTCTCGCGAACTTCGCAACGCCTGGATGCCGGGTATGGTGACGTCACATCCGCCATAGATGTCGAAAGGGCCTTTTTCGCCGGTAAGGATTTCACGGGCGAAGTAGTAGAGCGTCCAAAAGTCGCCGCCCCCATGGCCGGTCGTGGCCGCGAGTTCGCCCAAGCCTTCCCATTTCGGATTAACCTGCTTCTTGGGTGAGTTACCAGACGCGCCGAGGCGGAGATTAACTCCATCATGGCCGATCTCAAAAGCACCGCGAGTCCCCCATATGCGTTGATTGTGGGTGTCGTTGGTGGTGGCGCCCATGAGATTGCGGACCACGCCGCCGTTGCTCATGCTGATTAGAGACGGAGCCACCGTGCCCATGCCTTCGCCGTTCCTTCCCAGGTATCCCGCAAGCTGATGACGGACCGGGAACGTCTCCACCATTGTCGGTCTAGTGCCTGTGATGACCATGACCGGTCCGAGCGAGTGGGTGCAGTAGTAATGGTAATTCAACCAGCTGCGCCAATTATGGACCGTGTGCCCGGGTTTTACCGGAATTCCATCTATATATGTGTAGGACAGGCTTCGACATTCGTGTACATATTCGTATTCGGCATACATGAGTTCACCGAACAATCCTTCTTTCCATCGGTTCGCCAGCCACATGTTTGCGGCGGAGAAGGGATAGTTTTCCGCCAGGTTATAAACCAGCTTCC
>CAMCYE010000173.1 GCA_945883805.1 Victivallis vadensis
AGCACGGCTTTTGCGCCTTCCAGCGAGGAGTTCCCGACGAATCTTATTTTTGCATCAGGCAGATTGGGTATCAGCCCGATCCTCTTCGCATGCGTCCTCCTTATGAAATACCCGAAACCGCCTGCAATAAGGACGGAATCAATTTCATCCGGAGCCAGACCGACGGTTTTTAGAAGTATGTTGATGGCGGCGCGTATCGCACCGCTTGCGAGCTGGAGTTCCCTTATGTCTTTCTGGGTCAGGAATATTTTTTTCTTCGCTTCCGGCGGAGTGAGGAGGAAATCCGAGCTGTCCCCGTTTTTCGACATCACTATCCGTTTCAGGATTGCTTGCGGGGTTCCCTTCGGGCATTCCTCCGGGGGGAGTATTCTTCCTGTTTCATCGATTATCCCGCATCGCAGCAGTTCGGCGGCGGCATCAATCAGTGCACTTCCGCAAATCCCTTTCGCCTCAACATTTTTTATGACATTTATCAGGACATTCCCATCCTGTATGATGACCTTTTCGATAGCCCCTGCGGCGGCGCGCATTCCGGATTCAATCCTCGCCCCTTCAAATGCGGGGCCTGCGGCGGCGGATGCCGCAAAAAGCTTGCCCTTGTAAAGAAGCACTATTTCCCCGTTTGTCCCGACATCTACGAAAACTGTGGGATTTTTCCGCTCATCAAGGCGGCTTGCAAGCAGTCCGGAAACGATGTCGCCGCCGACAAATCCCCCGATGATCGGGAAAATATATATTTCAGCGCAGGGATTGACGGCGAAGCCCAGTTCGGACGCACTGAAGCGGAGAGATTTGCGGAACGGTGAAATGAATGGTATCTCTCCGAGGGCCCGTGCCGGTGTTCCGAGCAGGAGATTTTCCATCACAGTATTCCCCGCAATGCTGAGAGAGTAGATGTTTTCATTCTTTACGTCGTATGTGCGGCATAATTCATTTATCAGCTTGTTGCATGCGGTGATTATTTCCTTCTGCAGGGATTTGAGATTTTTATCGGATTGGTTCTGCGCGTTGATCCTGCTCAGGACGTCGTCGCCGAATTTCACCTGGGGGTTGAGTACTCCTGCACACGCAATCTGTCGTCCCGTATTCATATCAAGCAATGCGGCTACAACCGTTGTCGTTCCGACATCCATGGCGACTGCGAAATTCAGATTCTCCGTATTCCCGTCTTCAAGTGCGATCAGGTTCTTGTCGGAAAAAACGGCTGTCCCCGCATAATTGTTTTTCCTTATGAATTCCGGGAGCTGTCTGAGGTGCTTCAAGCCGAAACGCACGGACGGTATTGAATGAAGGAGGTTCTCAAGATCCGACATCGGGTTCTCAAGCGTAGGCTGGACGAGAGCCATATATTTCTTTTTTATCAGGGGGTTCATCTCATAAGTCTTTTCCGTGTCGTCGGCTGTGAGGATTATGATTCCCTCTTCCGGGATTGAGTCGTCGGGTATTTCTACGGAGAGGGCTTCGGATACATGAGTCCTGCAGGCGAGACGCCAGCCTTCGGCGATTTCCTTTTCCGAGAATATCTTTCCGCACTGGGGAGACGGGGCAATGCTGCCGGAAAGTATTTTAACCCTGCATTTTCCGCAGGTGCCCTGTCCGGCGCATGGGTTTTTTATCCTCAGTCCTGCACGCGAAATGCATTCGAAAACCGATGTTCCCGCCAGTGCGAACACCTCAATATTGAATTTCGGAAACAATATTTTGAATTCAGTCATCCGGTTTTATCTCTCTTTATGATTTTCTTTTTCAGTTTCTTGTCTGTAATATATCATCGTTTTATGCCATATTACTTTTTTCATGAATGAAAAAAGTTTGAAAAGAAAATTAGCATGAGAGGCGGTCAAGACAATGCGGTATTTCAATTTACACAGGCATTCTCCTGCAAAAGATTTGAAGGAAATTGCAATAATAAATATTTTCCCGGGACAGGAAGTCCCGGGAAAATATTTATATTCGGTGGGACTGCATCCGTGGCATATATCGGAGGATACGCTCGAAAGGGATATCGTCCTTGTCGAGGAGAAAGGCGCAAACGCTGTTGCCATTGGGGAATGTGGGCTTGACAGGATTTGCGATGTCCCCTTTGAACTCCAATTGAAAGCCCTCCGTGCACAGATCGCAATAGCCGCAACTCTTGGAAAACCTCTTATTATTCATTGTGTGCGGGCTTATCCTGAACTTATTTCTGAAAAAAAAGCATGTCGGGGAAGCCTGCCGTGGATAGTTCATGGTTTCAGGGGGAATTCAGAAACGGCTTCCCAGCTTCTTAGACATGGTTTTTATTTGTCGTTTGGCGAAGCGTTGATGAAGGATTGCAGGCTTGGGGAAATACTGGCGTCAATTCCGGAAGACCGGTATTTTTTGGAGACAGACGAAAGCACCGTGAGCATAAGTGAAATATACGAAAAAGCGGCGTCATTGCGGAACACCGATATCGAAACGATTGTCCTCCGGCAGCGGGAAACCGCATCGGGTTTAATCCAAGATAACCGAGGTAATTTCAAAGTTTGATTAATTAAAAGAGTGTGGTACAGGCGTCTCGCCTGTTCTTCAAGAAGAAAGGAATAAGAACAGGCGAGACGCCTGTACCACATTAAAAAGGATGCCAGCAAGGTGTTTACCCGCACGCCTGAGGCGTACAAGCCTCTGGCGACGCCAAAGGTTTACGCACCATGGCGTGCGACCAGGGCCATGAACTCCAACAAGAACGCTCTTCTCCTCCCCCTCGTTCCTTCCTTTCATTAATTTGTTATACTTCGACTTGTACTGAGCTTGTCGAAGTAGCTTGTCGAAGTAGCTTGTCGAAGGATTGTTCTGAAGTTGCAGCCTTTGGCCGCCTAATTTAAAGTGCAATTTGAAGGAGTAGACTGATCCATTACTAAACGCATTGTAATCCCTCAGTCTTTATGGCACAGAGGCACAGAGGCACAGAGTGGAAAAAGATAACAAAGAATGAAATAAAGAAGTGAAAATACCGTATGGAAATGGGTGTTGGTCATGCCGATTTTGATCACGTCTCCTCTGCTTTGTGCCTTTGTGCCTCTGTAACTTTATCCCGTCTGCACTGCATAGACTGACCGATTACCTGCACGTTACAGAATTTTGCTGATTTGTTTGAAATACTATTGACAATGATTTGGGAATATGTTATAATGTATGCGGGAACGTTCCCGCGAGTGCTGATAATATCAATATGGTATCGCTAAAAACAAAGAGTTTGGATATGGGGATTACAATACTGGAAATAGCGAAAGAGGCCGGATATTCGAAATCAACCGTCCACAGGGCATTGACTTCCTCTTCCCGTATAAACGATAAAACCCGTCAAGAAATCCTGCAAATCGCCAAAAAATACAAATATGAACCAAATTTATCGGCAAGGTGCCTTTGCGGCGCCAAAACAAAGATACTGGGAGTTGTTATTCCGGATATTGGAAATTCGTTTTATGCAAACGCATTGAAAGGGATAGATGAAGTTGCGGAGGACAAAGGATACAGCGTCTTGATATTTACTCCACACATGAATGAAAAAAAACAGAAGGAGATTGTCAGGAAAATCCAGAATTACGGAGTGGAAGGCATACTTATAAGCCCAATGCTGAAAAACGGCAGGAGCCTTATTTCAGATTTGAAAAGCGAGGGAATACCATACGTCGGTTTTCATCAGACAAATATAGATGACATGCCTTTTGTTCAAAGTGGCTCAGAGATAGGAGCATTCAAGATGACCGACTACCTCATAAATCTCGGACATCGGCGTATTGCCCATGTGACAATCGATCAGCCTGTTGATTTGGGAATTGCACAGAAACTTGAAGGGTATAGGCGCGCATTTCAGAAAAACGGGATACCGGTTGATGAAAAACTGATCATAAGCAGGTCGAAATTGTATGGGTTTGATTCAGGCTATGAAGCTACAAAAGAATTGCTGAGAACAGCGAATCCTCCAACCGCTATTTTCGCATTATGCGACAGAATAGCAGTGGGCATAGTGAGAGCGATAAAGGATTCGGGTTTGAATGTACCTGAGGATATTTCCGTAGGCGGGTATGACAACGAAGTCTTTTCCGAAGTAATTGATCCACCTTTGACAACAGTATCTACCTCTGTTTATGAAATAGGCAAGTCAGTCACTGAATTATTGATAGGAATCATCGAAAATAAAATTACAGATAAGGTTAAGATCATCATTGAGCCCACTCTTGTGATACGCAATTCATGTCAAAAAATCGGATAAAGATATTTTTTAAGATAAAATCATATAATTGGAGGAATTAAAATGACAAGGAAAAATCTCAGAC
>CAMCYE010000174.1 GCA_945883805.1 Victivallis vadensis
TACGAGATCAACGAGAATGATGTCAAGGAGCTGGGGATAGACTATATCGCCTGGAAGAACGGTCCAGGTGCGAATATTTTCAACACGGGCTGGGATTTCACGAACATACAGAGTTTTTCAAAGGTCATGAATTTTGCCAACACGACCAACATCGAGGGTTACGCCTCGCATGGATGGGGCGGGTTCATGGTCGCCCCGAATATTGACATGACATTCATCAGGCTTCTCGCGCAGAAGGGAAAGGCGAAGATCGCGACATCTGGAGCCTTGACGCTCGTCAATGACTACGCAAACGATCCCGGCCCGAACAATTTCACCAATGCGAAGTATAAGATCAAATTCACTCCGAACTATCAGGACATCATGAAGGATGACAAGCAGGCCGTGAGCGTGAAAGAGGCGCAATCCGACTTCTACTTCTATCTGAGGCGTCCCTGCATCAATTTCAACGGTGAGACCGGGGAGAAGGCCATGATGATGGAGTTCGGATATGAGATGAACATCATCGACACGATTGAGCAGACAGGCAAGGGGAACCCCATTCAGAATGTGAGCAACTTCAAATCCTGGCTGACTGTTGCGGCCGGGACGGAAAAACTGCTCGGTACTTTTGACAGGGAGCAGGATGTGAGCCAATACAACGGAATGCCGTTCCTAGGAGATATCCCGGTTCTGAAATATATTTTCGGCGCAGTGGAGCACTCCAAGTCGAGCTCAAAAGTTTTTGTCACCGTGTCGATAAAGGCGATTACCCCTACGGACAATCTGTCTGAGTGGTCAGGAAAGGCCGTCACCATCGGAGAGATGCTTGCCGCTAAGAAAATAGAAGAAAAAACAAAATAAATATCAAAGAAGGAAAATAAATAATGAAAAACAGGATTGGAAAAATTTTAATTCTAATTTCAATGGTTTCTCTGCCATTGGCATTGAGTGCGCAGGAAGATGTGACTGGAGTCCCCACGCCTAGGGCGGCGCCGAACGGTAGTCAGATCCAGACACAGCTCTGGGTGCAGGTGAAGGATGATACAAAGAATGTGAAGCTGACCTCGACCAACACCAATCCAAATGTAATCACCAAGACGTATGTCCTTAAAAACGCGGATCCGTATGAATTGCTGATATACTTCCAGGCCGCGGTAAAGGCGCAGAGGACTGCGAACAACACCTCCAAGGTCGAGGGCATGACGTTCAATGACGGAACAGGGGTTCTGATTATTTCGGCGGAAGAGTACAGGTTCGGCAAGCAGGTGCAGGGAATGGGATTCGATGAAATACTCGAGGCTCTTGACAGACCCGGCGTCACATCGGCTTCCGGCACAATCGGGTATGTGTATTTTCCCAAGTATTGCAGCGCCGAATGGCTTTATAATGCGTTGTCCAATGTGGGCATGAATCAGAGCGGAAGCAAGGAGTTGCAGGGAGGAAAGGACAGGATCATAGTTGACAAGGGGCTTAACGCCCTTTTCGTCTATGTCCCCTCATATCAGGTCAAGAACATTAATGAGATGATAAAACAGTATGATACCCCATTCTCAGAGGTGAATGTGAAATATACGATTTACGAACTTGATTCCGAACTGGACGGGAGCATCGGCGTTGATTTCCAGGCTTGGAAGAACGGGCCCGGATCCGAATTCCTCAACATTTCGAGTCGTTTTGGGAAGCAGTGGGATTTCACGAACAACATTGTGGCTTATCCTCTCAACGGCAAGTCTCACACTCAGTTCATAAATTTCAGTCCGAAATGGAATTCCAAATATCTTGATTTCCTGATGTCTAAAAGCAAGGCGAGCATCGTCACATCCGGCAACATGAGCATCATGAACAATCAAGACGCGAGGATTGAGGCGACCACCAGGATGGCGGATTTCCGCAACGGGGCGAAATATGCGAACATCGACGTGATAAGCTACATCCGGCTCCAGGATCAGCGGGTATATGATTTCAATGTGTCGAGCGCGGTGACTCCCGACAATTCAGGCGCATTGGATGGAAGATATCGTTTGACGGCCTATAATGAACAGGGGCTTCCGATTGCCATAACATCATATACGGGCACTACAACTGGGGCGGGGGTTTACACTCCAGGCACCACTAATTTTTCCAATGGCGCCCAGCCGTCCGCTGTTGCGCCATATCGCGGCGACTTGCAGATCACGAGGATGTATGACGGCTTGAGATACTCATATTATCTTGAACTCAATGAATTCGAGGCGATAAATCAGGGAGCCCAGTTCGTCACGCTTTACGAACGGAGACAGGCGGACGGTCTTCTGTTTGGTCCCGGCGTTACCGCCCCTGCGAACATAGGCAACAATGGAACCGGACTCGGATACAAGACCAAGGCTTACAACGTCAAGATTGAAAGACTGACAGCCACTATAGCTGGGGTAGGAGCATATAATGGGGCGGCAGTGGCTACCGGGCCTGGTGCCGTCTATACATATTCATGGGTGAACTACGCGACTTGGGATTCGTCCGAGAACTTCCAGATTCAGAAGGATGCGAGCCGCGACACCGCAATAGACGGTTATGGGTTTGTAATGAATATCAGGCCTGTCTCGTGCGAGAAATCAAGCACTCTTGACATCAGCATGGCGAACACGAGCCTTATCGGCTTCCAGAGCAACGGGGCGCCCAGGACTTCAAAGAGCGAGATGAGCACCAAGGTGATGGTAAACAACAACGGCAGTCAGTTTGTGATTGGCGGCATAGATAAGAAATCCATTGTCACCAGCGTGGACAAGCTTCCATGGCTTGGAGACATTCCGGGACTTGGATGGCTGCTCGGGAGTGAATCTCCGACAACGAAGAAATCACAGCTGGTAGCCGTGATTGAGTGCACGCCGGTGATGCCCGAGACCAAGGTCATGGCAATGGTGAGGAAGGAGATTGACGAGATGACTGAAAAAGTCGTTTCCGCAGGCGAGAAGTTCAAGGCGAATGAAGTCGGCTTCGACCAGTACCTGCTTGATGGTGAGAAGAAGGGGCCTGATCCGTTACCGTAAATTTTTTAAACGGATTGCATTGAAAATTATTGATTTGTCCGCAATGTTACAGTAAGACATGTAAACATAAAAAGGAGATATTGCCATGAGAATTATTGTTGCAGTTATGATGTTGGTGTTTTTTACGGCCACGGTGGCTTATGCCAGGATAGGGGAGGGGTTTGACCAGTGCGTGAAAAGATATGGAGTTCCGCTCGTGAATAATATGAAGTTATTGGATTACAGGACCGGGCTGGAGGTCAGACAATTTAAAAAAGAAGGCGTGCATGTGAATATTGTCTTTAGCGGCGACAAAGCTGTTTACCTAGAATACGATTATAGCACATTAAAACTGGAGACAGGTGAATCGTCTGCAAATATCATCAGAAAACTTTTGGAAGTAAATGGCAAGGACTGGGCTTTGGACAAGTCGACTGTTGACAGGGACTGGCTACTTGAAGATGTTGATAGCGAAGGAGTAATAGCCATTGACAAGATCGAGCCTGGCTTTGCCAAAGACAGATGGATCTGCGGTGGCGGTCCTGAAAAAGGCGGACTTATCGCTGTTAAATCTAAAATCATGGGTATTTTACTCATTGCCACTGGAGAGTACATGGAACTTGTAATGAAAAACCAGCCGAGATATTTGAAGGACAGGGCAGCCAAGGTAAAAAAATCCCTGGAAAATTTCTGATTTATTGTGAATACCAGAACAGTAGGGATGCTACGGTAAGGAAGATCCAGTAGTCGGCCGGCATGAAGATAAGCCAGCGGTGACTGTGCCATTGGATGTCATTCCTGTTGAATTTCCTTAATCCGTAATGCGGATTAAGGATGAACCACAGGAAATCTTCCATGATCCAGAATATTATAATTGAGGAGATGAGCTTTGCTTCAAGTTTCATGGACCATGCGCTTCCAATGAAGAACACCGTGTGGAAAAGCAGGATTATGAACGGGAAAATCCAGGCGTGATAACCTGTCATCGGCCGTCCACCCCAGAAAATATCCAGAAGCCAGTGTTTCTCTATGCGCCAAGTCGGGAGCCCGGCTCCCCATCCGTTGCCACCTTCAATGTGGATTTCCACTTTTGCAAAGAAAAAGGCGAGAATCAGAATCCAGATCAATAGGATGAATAAGTCCATAGTTATCAGTTATCAGTTATCAGTTATCAGTTATCAGTTATCAGTTATCAGTTATCAGTTATCAGTTATAACCAATAACCTATAACCTATAACCGTCTATTTTAATGCGATTTCAAGAATATCTATTGCGGCGTTCGGTCGTCCAAGTCTGGCCGCGTTTT
>CAMCYE010000175.1 GCA_945883805.1 Victivallis vadensis
CCGAGTTCCTTGACAATGGACAGACCTACAAGATCCGCCACATACAGGTCAGTTCCGAACTTATGCATCTGGATCGCCCCCTGGAAACCCAGAATCAGCCCCATGAGGAAACATATCAGGCAGGATATCGGAAGGGCGTCGGCACCGCATACGTCCATATAGTAAAGGGTTTCCCTCCACCTGATTTTCCGCGGATTCTTGACAGCATAGTACACGGCTTCGGCAATCTCCCCTATGATGGCGAGAATGTTTATGGAATCCCTCCATAGCTGGAAAGCAGCCTGTCCGAAATACCCGATGCCGGAACGGATTCTGGGCTCGTGGAGTTTTTCCCTTTTCTGATTCCCGTTGCATGTGTTCGCGTTGTCAGCCATATTTCACGACACCGAATAAATTGTTGATTATACCTAAACTTATACTCGTTTCACAATATTGACAAATTTTTTTCAAGAGGCAGATTACCGAAGCCGATTGTCAAAACTGGCAATTGGTTGTATTCAGGTGTCAGTGTTCAGGGAAAACAGAACGAGGTTTGAGAGTGGACTTTATCAAGCTGCCAATAATGGAACCTGTTTCGGTTTTCGCCCTCCTTGCGGTAATTCTGCTGGCCGTACCACTGCTTTCCAGAAAGCTGAGGCTCCCTGCAATGGTGGGACTGATTCTGACTGGTGCGATTATAGGCCCCAAAAGTCTGAATCTGCTTGACTTCAACAGCGGAATGAAACTCCTCTCCAGTGTCGGACTCCTCTACATAATGTTCATAGCCGGACTTGAAATCGACTTGAACCAGTTTCTCCGCCAGCGGGCAAAGGCGTTGATTTTCGGTTTAATGATTTTCGGAATCGCAATGGCCGGAGGCATTGCTATAGGACATCTCATACCGCATCCGGAAAATGCGGATCCTGTTCTTTTCTGCATCCTCATGGGAGCCCTGATGTCATCTCAGACCCTCTTGACTTATCCTCTTGCCAGCAGGCTCGGGCTTGCGAAAAACCTATGCATCACCGTATCCATAGGGGCAACCCTTCTCACTGACATCCTCGCCCTTGTCGTCCTTGCAGTCGTTGCAAATCTGAACAATGGCGAAGCACAAACCATCTACTGGATAAGGCTGGCCTTCGGATTCGTATGCCTTGCGGCGCTCAGCATTTACATACTTCCGCGAATCGGAAGATGGTTTTACAGGCATGTCTCAAGCGATGACACGGCGGAATATCTTTTCCTCTTTTTCAGCCTCCTGTTCGTGTCGGCCATTGCAAAAATTTCCGGGCTTGAACCCATTGTCGGGGCTTTCCTTGCCGGACTGTCACTCAACTCCCTTGTTCCCGACCAGAGCCGCCTCATGAACCGCGTCCAATTCGTAGGGAACACCCTTTTCATCCCGATCTTCCTGATATCTGTCGGCATGCTTGTCGATTACAACATCTTCCTGTCCGGAATTAACGCCTGGATTGTAATCCTCCTGATGCTTGCAATTGCGGTCGGCGCAAAACTGGCGGCATCAGTCATATCCGGACTAATATTCAAATTTTCAAAGGAGCAGTCCCTCCTGATGTTCGGAATGGTGGTGAACAAGGCGGGTGTCACATTGGCGACAGCCATTGTCGGCTACAATATCGGCCTCTTCGGACAGGATGTCCTCAACGGCGCCATTGTGATAATTTTCATGACATGCCTGATAGGTCCGTGGGTGACTGAAATCTACGGGCGCAAATACGCGCTGGACCTTTTGACCGCGCCAGAGGAAAAACATCACCATACATACAACCAGAGAATTCTCGTGCCTCTTTCAAACCCCACGACATCAAGACGTCTCATGGATATAGCGTTCATGATAAGGGACAAGAAAAGAGGGCGGCCAATATATCCGGTGTCGATAGCCATCAACGGTCCCGGTGTCAAGGAGGATATTGCGAGAATTGAAAAAATGCTCAGCCAGACGGTGATCCATTCCGCTGCGGCGGACGTCCCGATCCACCCGGAAACAAGAATAGACACAGACATAGCGTCGTGCGTGGCGAGAACCGCCATTGAAATTCAGGCATCATGCATAATCATCGGCTGGGACGGGGCTGTCACCCTGCCAAAACTAATTTTCGGACAGGTCTTGGACCGTCTGCTCAGGGAAACTTCGGAACTCATCCTTGTCTGCAAGATTGAACAGCCGGTAAACACATTCGATAAAATGATAATCGTAATCCCCCCCATGTCCCAGAACCAGAGCGGATTTGATGAAGCCATTTCAACGGCAAAAATGTTCTCCACGCAGTCAGGCTTGAAGACAATCATCCTGGTTTCCGCCCTTGACGCTCCGAAAATGGCAAAAACTTTTGATTCAGACAAGCCTTCCTCGTCAACCAGGCTGATAACAGTTGAATCCTGGTCCGGCATTCTTTCACTCATCAGACAGAACATGAGGGAGAATGATCTTGTTTTCATGCTGAGCTGCAGGCATGAAAGCATTGCCTGGCAGCCCGCACTGGATCAGCTTCCAAAACGGTTCATTAAAGAATTCCCGGGCTCCAGCCTTATCGTAGCGTACCCTTCCGAATCCCGCAATTACACGGACAGGATATCAAATTCCGACCCGGCTTTCCTGTCTCCGTGTTTGAAAAACCTCATGAGCCCGGAAAGAACCGTATTCGAAATTGAAAGGGAAAATCCGGAAAACGCGATTGAAAAAATACTCCTTAATTTTCTTCCGGGCATTGTTGAGGCTCCGGAGCCGACAGCAAAATTGCTGACTTCGCAACTTATGCCGACAGTCCTGGAAATCAACGATGCCACAGTCCTCCTGCATGTGCGCTGCGATAAGATGGAAGAATCCTCCGTTCTTCTGGGAATGAGCGGGGAAGGAATCGTTTTCGAAGGAATAGAAGAGCCGGCAAAAGCCATATTCATACTGCTCAGTCCGGTATCCGACAGTCCGGGAAACCACCTCAAAAACCTTTCAGACATCGCCCGTTTTGTGCTCACCCTGAAAAATGCGGACAACCTGGGCAAAATGAAAAACCTTTCCGAGCTCGAAGATGAGATAAGGAAGAACCAATCGTAAAAAACCAGACAAAAGAGTTCACCACTAATTTGCACTAATTTTACACTAACGAATATTTGCTGTGAACTTGATTTTGCGACAAAATCAAATTCACAGCTATGTTTGTGTTTTTAATTATATTAGTGCCCTGTTAGTGTCGATTAGTGGTTAAGGAATTTCTTATGTTCGCCTTCTTTATGCCGGCTCGACAGGGATTTTGAGTGTGATTGCGGATGGAATGGTTTCGATTGTGAATTCTGCGGAGTCGGGAATATGTTCGCCGTCAATCTGCGCCGGAACAGGTTTTTCAAATTTGATCTTGAATACTTTCCCTTTGACATGACAGGCTGAATTCTCCCCGAAAGAGCCGAGCTTCCTGATTTTCCTCGGGAAATGACGGTGACTCAGAAGATAACGTCTAAGATAACTTGAAAATCCTCTTGAAATCAGGATATCGAGTTTGCCGTCGTTGGCGTAAGCCGTGTCCGTAAGGTCGAATTCTCCGGCATAAATCCTGGTATTGTTAATGATGATGTTGAGTATTTTACCGGAATACCTTGTTGTGCCGTCAACTTCTATTTCACCTGTTTCGGCCCTGTAGCAGAAAAGATTTTTCAGGAAATTGTAAAAATAAACCAGGTAGCCCCGGGTCATCCATGACATTACCGGAATCTTCTGCAGAATGGCTTTGTCCCCGCATCTTCCCTTAAGTATGCCGGCATCTATCCCGCAGGCGAAACCGTCCACAAAATATCTGCCCCCTATTTTCCCCAGGTCAAGTCTGTAATCCGCTCCCCATACGGTTGAAATGACTGCGCGGCGAATCTCGCTGAAAATCAAATTTTCCACCGGACTCATGTTGAATGATTTGGCAATATTGTTGCCGGTGCCGAACGGAATTATCGAATAAGAAGGCATGTAGGCTCCGACATTCGCCTCCTTATATTTCATCATGCCGTTTATCAGCGCATTGTGCGTGCCGTCACCACCGACACCGACGATACACGCAGGATCCGGAACACCGGCGTTCAGGACATCAATGATTTTTTCAGTCAAGTCGCCTTTGTGGACAATCAGTTCATAATTGATTTCCAGCTCCCTGAATATCCCTTCGACTTCCTTCCAGCGTCCCACGGATCTGCCGTCGCACGACA
>CAMCYE010000176.1 GCA_945883805.1 Victivallis vadensis
TGCAGAAGATGAAAGCCGGGTTTGTCAAAATCAACGGCCGCAAGAAAAAGACGCCTGGTATCCTCGGGACCGGTGCCACAATGGTTTCTAGGTTTTTGGTGGTCATAGCGAAATTTAGGCCAGTCATTCTCATTACGAGGCATTATCAAACGGATGGCGGTGATGCAAGTTGACTCATGTGCCTGTGCGGCGCAACCGCAAATGAACTCTCCGACCCGTTTGCTTAAACCATAGGGATGCCATGCGTCCGCAGGTCTGTTTTCATCAAAAACAGACTTGTCGTGAAGATTGTCATACACGCTGAGAGTGCTGGCATAGACAAACCGTTTTACCCCGGCGTTAAGCGATAGCAGTAGAAACCGGTAAAGTCCGCGGACATTCACATCAAATGCCGGATTTATATCATTGCAAGTAGGAGGTTTCAGGGCGTCTGGAATATCCTGCCCCACCCCCATGGCCAAGTAAAGAACCGCATCCATGCCGACTACGGCCTGTCGGACTTTTTCTTCATCGGCGACATCTGCCAGTACAGTACGGTCTTCGTGCCCCTTGACAGGATTGATGTCGAAGTATGTGCAATCGAATTCTTTTTCAAAGGTAGGAACAATGATGGAACCGACATAACCGGCTCCGCCTACTATTAAAAGTTTCATTTTTTTTAACCCGCTTTTTTTGGTGTTCGCAAATTCATCGGCTATTCGTTTCTGGGCAGCCAGCCTAAAACTTCATTGACCCGCTTGTTCGGATAAAACTTGCCTTCCATATCCCCACTGGCCTGTAGGACATGGAATCCTGGCTTGTCAAAATTAACAGCTGCAAGAAAAAGCCTCCGAGTATCATCGGGTCCAGTTCCACAATAATTTAGAGGTTTCTGAAAGTCATATTTAAACTTTGGCCAATCATTTTCATTACGGGGCATTATCAAGCGGAGGGCGGTGACACAAGACGAATCATGAGCCTGTGCGGCACAACCGCAAATGAACTCTCCGACCCGTTTGCTTAAACCATAAGGATGCCATTCGTCTGTAGGTATGCTTTCATCAAAAACAGTCTTATCGTTAAGATTCTTGTATACGCTGAGAGTGCTGGCATAAACAAACCGTTTTACCCCGGCGTTAAGCGATAGCAGGAGAAACCGGTAAAGTCCGCGGACATTCACATCAAATGCCGGATTTATATCATTGCAGGTAGGATTGCATCCGTTGCTATTCAGAGCGTGTTTTCCCACCCCCATGGCAAGGTAAAAAATCGCATCCATGCCAACTATAGCCTGTCGGACCTTTTCCTCGTCGCCTACATCCGCTAGGATAGTGCGGTCTTCGCAACCCGGAACAGGTTTCATGTCAAAGTGTGTGCATTCGAACTTTTCCTCAAATGTCGGGACAACTATGGAACCGACATATCCGGCTCCACCTACTATTAAAAGTTTCATTTTTGCAATCCACTTCTTTTTTGGGAATTTTTGAGTTAGGATGCTAGGACTGTTGCGTAATGCTCCCCAGCCTTAAAAGAGGATGCAAATTTAGCCATATAACTTTGAAATGCAATATTCAATTCAAATATTCAGCACTAGTCTCATGAGACTGTCGCCCTTGAGATGACCTAAGCCGCCTTTTGGTGCAAGTGTTTCGGAATATGTCTTCAGGGAATCCGGTGTTATGTGTTTTCCGCAGATTGCAAAAGGCACCGGGGTGCGGGTGTGTTTGCGTAGTTTTATCGGGACCGGATGATCCGGAAGAATGGTGAACGTTACGTCCTTCCCTTTCAGCGCCGACATTACCGGCCCTGCTATTTTTGAGTCGAAATCCTTGATTGCCTGCATTTTAAGCTCAAGATCCCCCATGTGCGAACATTCATCTATCGCTTCGACATGGAGATATACGAAGTCATGGTCTTCCAGCGCCTTGACGGCGGCTTCAGCTTTCCCCTTATAGTTGGTGTCTATAAATCCCGTCGCACCTGGAACCCGGACAATATCCATTTTTGCGCAGATCGCAAGCCCGAATATCACGTCAACAGCACTTATCACCGCTCCTTTCAACCCGGAGTATTTTTTGGAGAACGGCTGGAGTTTCGGTTTGCGTCCCGGGCTCCATGGCCATATCAGGTTTGCCGGGTGCGCGATGTTTCTGTTCATCTCATGACATGCAAGGAAATCAGCCGTTTTTCGTACAAGGTCCCCCAGGAAGGTGGCGGTGTATGCCGCCTCGTTTGAATCATCCGCGGGCTTTAGTGCCAGACCTGCCAAATTCTCACCCTGTGATGAATCCGGTTTGTGGAAGAGTACTTTTTCTGAAAACTCATTTCCGTGGAGGACTATGAGGTTCCTGTAGCTTACTCCCGGATGAAATGAAATCTTGCCTGAACCGAAATGCCGTTCCAGGTCGTTCATTATTTTCCGGGATCGCGAATTATCAATATGTCCTGCTGAATAATCTTGGAGAATCCCTCCGGAAACTTCAACTAGGTTGCATCTGAACGCCACATCCTCCTTGCCCAGATCTATTCCCATGCTTGCGGCTTCAAGTGGACCGCGGCCGGTGTAGCAGGTCGGAAGATCGTAGCCGAGGACTGACATGTTGGCTACGTCGGACGAAGTCGGGAAACCGAGGGGGAGAGTCAGGAATGTTCCGCTTGCCCCCTTTTCGGCTATGCTGTCCATGAATGGCGTATCGACAGCTTCGAGGGGAGTCCTGTATCCAAGTTCCTCAATCGGTTCGTCCGCCATCCCGTCAGCCAGGAATATGATTGATTTTGCCATGGTTTTATCCTTTCTTGATCAGTCGTTGCCCATCAGGTTATTATCGCCCGCGGAAAGAAAAGTCAGTTCTAGTACCGTTATGTTTTTCTCGGGATTTGACGTGGCGACTATTTTCCCTTTGTTTAATTCCACAAGGTTTTTAACCACTGAAAATCCAAGCCCTGTCCCTACATTGGCCAGAGGCAGTGCGAACGGCTCAAATATTGATTCCTGGATTTCCTTCGTCACACAGAAGCCGTTTACGGTGATGACACAGACTGTGTTTCCGTCTTTCAATGTTCCTGAAATGGCAAATGTAACCGGTTTTGTGGCGGCCGAAATTATTTCATTGAATATCATGTGGAATATTTCCCTTGCATGTCCGGGATCGCATTGAAAAAAAATATTTGATGAGATGTTTTTCTGGAGCCTTACGGGCTGGATCTTGACATTTCTCTCCTGCATCAGGAGATTTTCAAAAATCTCATCCAAAAATGAATTGAGGTTCAGTTCTGCCATTTCAGAGGTGTTGTCTTCTGTGAATCCCCTGTTTGAAAGACGGATGAACTGTTTTATGAGCAACTTCTGCCTTTCAAGGCTTCTTTTGAGGTCGGAGAGCGCCTCTCTTGCAATCGGATTTACGGTGTTGCCGAGCAGTGATTCAATGAGGAGGAGATTGCCGAGAGACACTCCTATGAGGTTGCTGAAGTTGTGCGAGATCCCGCCTGCGATCCTCGCAACCACGGCATTTCTCTTTTCCTCCATGGCAACGTGCAGCATCTTTTCCTTTTCCGACATCGCCCTCGATAGACTGACCTGCGTCCCGACCCGCGCAATCAGCTCCTTGTGGTTGAACGGCTTGGTTATGAAATCGGTGGCGCCCATTTCAAACCCCCTGAGCTTGTCCCTGATCGAGTCCATGGCAGTCAGGAAAATTACAGGTATGTGCATTGTTTTCGGATTGGATTTTATTTTTCTGCAGACTGAATAGCCGTCTTCGTCAGGCATCATGATGTCAAGGAGTATCACTTCCGGATTCTTCTCATTGATGACAGCAAGCCCTTCCTCTCCGTTTTTCGTCACATATACTTCAAAGTTTTTTGTTCTGAGCGCACTCGAAATGAACTGTCTGTTTAGCGAAGAATCGTCGATGACGAGGATTTTTGCCGGCGGATTGAACAATGTTTTTTCAGAATCTTCGGACATCTGTGGCATCCTGTATAAGGGGAACCTCTAAAAATTGGCATATGGCGCGAGACAGGAGATTATGAATAGGCAGCTAGGAGAAAAATTGCGAGCATACCCGAAGTGGTATGTAAGCAGTTTTACGACAACGCTGAAATTCATAAGAATCTGTCTCCCTTTGGGTTGCGG
>CAMCYE010000177.1 GCA_945883805.1 Victivallis vadensis
ATCCGGCGACCCTGAAGAAATTCGGGCATGTCCCAAGTACTGAAGAGGCGCAGGACAGCTTTGTGGAATTCCTGGATGATTTGACGGGGCACTGCATGAAGATAAGGCCGGAATTGACTGTCACGATGTTCAACTCCGCTACGGCGCCAGAATATTTCACTGCCAAAGCCGCGCGAATTCCGCACTTCCAATATTGCGGATATGATGGCAACTGCTGTGAACTCAGTTTCTACAAGGAGCCGCCCAAACAGCACAAATATCTGCTTGCGGATGCATGGGCGCGGACTGTCAGGGAATGTGCTGCCGGTGGCAAAAAGACCTTCGCCCTGATCGAGAACATGCTGATGCCTGAAAGTGAACACGAGACATACCGGAGGAATCTTGACGCTTATCTGGGTGCGATCCGGCCTGACCATCTCGCAGTATATTACTATGCACACAACAATGAGTGTCCCGAAATCGTTCATCAGATTACGAAGGATCTCCTGAAGAAGCACCATTGGGGCACAGGGCATACCTGAAAAGCTAAGGAAATATAAATATGGCATTCAAAGCAGGATTTGCGGAAATAGACATCACCCCTCCTCTGGGTACGAAGAAAGTGGGTATGATGCAGGATCTGTCCGGCGATGTCATTCTCGACCCGCTTTTCGTCAGGGCGGCAGCGTTTGATGACGGCGAAACGAAAATCGGGTTCATCCAGCTCGATACATTGTCCGTAAGATGGACGCAGACCAACGAGATCCGGCGGCGGATAAGCAGTGAGTTCGGGTTCCCCGGCGAAAACGTGATGGTGTCGGCCACACATAATCACGCCGGCCCGGCTACTTCAACCCTCGGCCCTTTTCCTAGAGATGAAAGATACATTGAAACTCTCGTGACCCAGAGCGTTGCCGCTTTCGGGCAGGCATTGAAAGGTATGCAGGCGGCGGAGCTGGGATTTGCTTCAGGGAAGAATTTTGAGGTTGCGCACAATCGCCGAAGCATCATGAGGGATGGCACGGTGCGGTGTCAGGTATCCATAGCCGATCCCATGTTCCTGTGCTTCGAGGGGGTAAGCGATCCGGAAGTCGGAGTCATAGCCGTCAGGAACAAGAGCGGCATTCCGCTGGGCTGCATTGTTAATTACGCCTGTCACCCCGCACATCATGCAGGAGGGAATACTGTTTCCGCAGGATTTCCAGGTTTGCTGTGCAGGAAGATGAAGGAGGCCGGATATCCAGTTACGATTTACCATAATGGCGCCTACGGGAATGTGCTTTATGTCAATTACGAGAAACGCATGGTATTGACCATGGAGGAAGCGGGGGAGTCCCTTTACAAGTCAGTGCAGGACGCACTGGGCAAGTTGTCATATATGGATAATCCACGTCTCCATGTCGGCAAAAAAACACTTGAGCTGGATTATCGTACGATCACGGATGAGGAGCGTCGCGGCAAGGTGTTTGGGGCGCAGCGAGTGCGAGCGGACGAACTCTACGAGGGTTACATCGAAACGCTCATCGGGAAGATTATGAAGGAAGGGAAGAAGAAGGCGGAGATCCAAGTGTTGGGCATCAGTAACGTCTACTTTGCGGGTGTTCCGGCAGAGTACTTTGTCGAATTTCAAATTCAGATCAAGGCGGCGACATATCCATGTAGGTCATTTGTTGTGGGGGGCGCCAACGGAATGATGGGCTATGTTCCCACGCTGGCCGCATTCAGCCGCGGGGGATACGAGACCACGTTAGGTCCACCAAGCATCATGGCTCCGGAAACGGGCGATAAGATAGCTGAGGCAATAAACGAAGTAATTTCAAAATTACGAAATCAATGACAAAAACAATAGGCAGCCAATTTCAAAACTCTGAACAATTCAAAGTTTAAAAATCGGATTAAGGAGACGAATAAATGGACAAGAAAATTGAATCATACATCGTTCACGAAGAGATTTTAAAAGATCATTCTACAGACGGCTTACGCTCGGGGGAAGGCGCAGTGGCATCTTTAAAAGACGGTTCACTGTATATGGTTTATTCGGATTTTGCAGGAGGTGCAGATCATGACAAGGCAAACCTGATTGAACGCCGGTCTCATGACGGTGGCATCACCTGGAGCGAACCTCGAATTCTTCTGAGCACTCCCGAAAACGCATTGAATCTGATGAGTGTGAGCCTGTGTGAACTGAAAAATAAATCACTTGCGGTAGTATATCTGAAGAAAACATCAAACAGTGACTGTATTCCTCATATTATGATCAGCAAGGACAATGCCCTTTCATGGGGCAAGCCGGTGGCGATAATCACGAGACCGGGATATTACGTTGTCAACAACGACCGTCTCATCCAGCTGTCTTCTGGACATCTGCTGCTTCCCTACAACTATTACGGGGACAATCCTGATTTCGGGAAAGTTGAAGCCGCGATCTGCGGATGCTCTATTTCAGATGATTCAGGCATAACATGGCGACTGAGCAAAACAGAGATCAAGGTCAAGCCTGAAAATGCAATTATGCCTAAACTGATCGATGAGAATAATCCCAGAGCTCTGGTCGATGTCAAAGTGGGACGCGTCCAATGTCAGGAACCTGGGGTTGTGGAACTTGCCAATGGCAAGATATGCATGTGGTGCCGGACACCTGGCGGCTATGCCTATCACGCTTTTTCCGTAGACGGTGGAGATACCTGGTCGGATTTTAAACCGATTACTGAATTCTCAATGCCCTGCGGCCCACAGAGCATCGCGCGCCTGCCTGGATCCAATAGGCTGATCATGCTATACAACGACCGCGACGGAGTCCCGTACGGCAATAGTCAATACCACTGGCGGAGACCGCTCACCATCGCAGTAAGTGATGACAATGCGCTTACATGGCGCAGGCACGGGTTGCTTGAACCGGAGACAGTTCCAAGCAACTGTTACTACAGCATATGCTTCCACAGGGATAATGTCGTGTTCACCTATTATGAAGGTATAATGGAGATGCATAAGGTTTGCGCACCTCGCAATCTTACCTCTCTGAAACTAAAAATAATAAAGAAAAGCTACTTTGAACTATAATCAGAAGAAACAAAAAATAAAAAAGGAAACGTCTGTATGCCTCCGAACAACATAACATGGGTTCCTGAATCCATACGATTTAAAACCGACAACTTAAGTTCCTGCAATGTGGAACAGCTGACCAGCGATGCCGTAACCAGCACCAATATCTACTGCGAACAGCGTTACGCCTCAGCAGATGGGAGCCGTATAGCGATCGAAAGAAGACCTTTTGGCAGACCTGTTGAAATATGGGTGTGCGACATGAATTCCCTCCGGATCTGCCGGGCTGCGGAAGGGAATCCGGTTGGCGCCAATTCATCACGCAATGCCGTTTATTATGTGGTGCATGGCAATGAAAATTCAAAACTCATGCGCCTTGACTTGAAGGATCTTGGATCCAGTGAGCTTTTTGCGCTTGACGGGAAAGCTCCATCGCATGGAGCCGTATCACCTGATGAACGCTGGTTCATCGGTGGTTCTTTTCCTGTCAAAGACAAGAAAAACATGTACAGCCTGTGCCGCATCGACCTTGTCAGCAAAAAGATAATCACTCTCTGCGAAGTGCAGGACATGTTCAATCCGCACATGCAGTTTGATCCTGGGAACGGCAGGAGGGCATTAATCCAGATCAACCGCAGCGGAGTCATGGATCTTTCGAAAGACATGAAAACTTTTACCGGCCGTATTGGAGCTACTCTCGCGATGCTGGATGTTGAGACAGGCAAGGTTTCACCGCTTCCGGTCGGCAGGCCACATACACCAACTATTTCAGGTCATGAAGCCTGGGCAGGGAAAAGCGGACGTATTTTCTTCACAGCCGGACAATATAATGTCACCTCAAGTTCGTATGTGACCCTGAACAACCCTCCAGAAGAGGAGAAAAACATGCCAGTTGCGGCGATTTATTCTGTCTCTCCGGGAGATTCAGAAGCAAGAGTCCTGGCAAAAGGCATACTGTTCAATCATATCTCTGTTTCCGACGACGGGCGTTTTTTTACAGGAGACGACCATGTTGACGGCGTTATCCATATAGGGAACGTTGAAACAGGCCGCTATCTTCCATTATGCGACACCCATACCCGTCAAGG
>CAMCYE010000178.1 GCA_945883805.1 Victivallis vadensis
GATAAAATAATCTTCTGTCAAACCTTGCCGTCTTGGCCTCGGGCTCCGCTGACCAACTGTAGCGCCGGGGTGGTATTGGTTTTCTTTTCCCTGATATACATTTTAAAATGGCTCCGTAAATTTTTGAATATTGCATTATACGGCAATGCAGAAACAAAGACAAGCCGAAGTTAAAATATCAGCTGGCACAACAAAAACAGTTTTAAAAATTACATGTTGATAATAAGGGAGTTACAATTCTTGCAAAAAAAAACAGAAAAATAATCTTCATAGGTAAAATTTATTTTTCGCTTTTTTGGAGTGCGGAAGTTGGGCTAGATGCCTATCCATAATCTCCTGTCTCGCGCCATATGCCAATTTTTAGAGGTTCCCTTAAGAAATCAGCCTGCTCGTCCATGCACTGGTACCGGCTACCTTTCTTCATATTCTTCCAAATCACCCATCCTCTCCTTATATTACTCGACATATTCTTGCTTGCATTACCATTCCATATATATTAAGCGCCGTTTTAAATGGATAACTGAAAAAGATATTTTCACACAAAGGCGCAAAGTCACGAAGTATAAAAAACATCTCAGTGTTTCCGTGGCTTTGCGAGAAAAGTTATTTCTTATCTGAAATTTAAACCCGGAGCAATAAGCATGAGCAAAGCAGTATCACGCAACGACTGGGAAAACCATCTCCTTACCAATAGAAACCGTCTTGATGCAAGAGCCTTCTATTTCCCATATCGGAATCCTGAAAAGGCCCTACTTGAAAAGCCTGACATGGGTGACGGATTCATACCTCTGAACGGCCAATGGGATTTCAACTATTCACCTACTCCAGCCGAAGCCCCGGAAAACTTCCAGTCTGAAAAATTCGATTCCAAAGCCTGGGATAAGATCCCGGTTCCGTCATGCTGGCAGATGCTCGGATACGGCCATCCGCATTACACCAATATCAATTATCCGTTCCCTGTCGATCCACCGCATATACCAACAGAAAATCCGACAGGCTGCTACCGTCGCGAGTTCGTGCTGGAAAACGACTTCAAAGAAAGGCAGATCTTTTTGCGCTTTGAAGGCGTTGATTCCGCTTTTCATGTCTGGGTTAACGGAAAGGAAGTCGGGTTCAGCAAAGGCAGCCGTCTTCCTGCAGAATTCGATATCACAAAATTCACAAGACCCGGAAAAAACATTGTCGCCGTGAGAGTTTATCAGTGGTCCGACGGCACTTATATGGAAGACCAGGACATGTGGTGGCTCAGCGGTATTTTCCGTTCCGTCTACGTTCTTGTCCGTCCGAAAATCCACGTCTATGATTTCCAGACAACTACCGGCCTCGACGACAAATACAGCAACGCTGTCCTAGGGTTCAAGGCCACAATTAAGAACTCCGGAAACTCCGCCATTAAAAACTCATCCCTTGAATTTGTCCTCCTCGATCCGGCAGGTGTCAAAGTTTTGAAGAAGACAGTTTCCTCGGCGTTTGAAATCGGGGCAGGTGAAACAAAAGTCCTCGAAGCTTCTGCGAAAGTCGCAGAACCTGTGAAGTGGAGCGCCGAGAATCCCGTGCTTTACAAACTACTCATAACACTCAAGGATTCGAAGGGAAATGTTCTGGAGACGATTCCGCAGAACATCGGGTTCCGTTCGATAGAAATGAAGGGCGGCAACTTCCTGGTGAACGGTGTCAGAATCATCTTCAGAGGTGTGAACCGCCATGATCATCATCCCGATTTCGGAAGGTCAGTTCCTTATGACTCCATGCTCAAGGATGTGCTTCTCATGAAACAGCACAACATAAACGCCGTGCGGACTTCGCATTATCCAAATGATCCGGTCTTCCTCGATCTCTGCGACCAGTACGGACTTTTTGTCATAGACGAATGCGATCAGGAATGCCACGGTTTTCAGCCTGCAGGATGCTGGGATCAGCTTTCAAAGGATCCGGAATGGAAGGCGACCCATGTCGACAGGATGAGAAGGATGGTCATGCGCGACAGGAACCATGCCTGCGTGATCTTCTGGTCGCTCGGAAACGAGACAAAGTTCGGCGACAACCACAGGGCCATGGCTGCTGTCGCCCGCGAACTGGACCCGACAAGACTCCTCCACTATGAACAGGATCTCAGGGCAGAAGTCTGCGATGTCTACAGCAGGATGTACACCGGAGTTGAAGGAATAACGGTATTCGGAGAAGGGAAAGAAACATTTAAGCATTCGGGTGAGCAGACCGATGCCCCCACTGAGGAATACGCAGGAAAGAAACCGCTGATCCTCTGCGAATACGCACATGCCATGGGCAACGGTCCCGGCGGCCTCAAGGAATACTGGGATGCGTTTTACAAATACAAGGCGCTACAGGGCGGTTTCATCTGGGAATGGCTCGATCACGGCATCAGGAGGAAGACTGCCGACGGCAAAGAATTCTTTGCTTATGGCGGTGACTTCGGCGATGAACCTAATGACGGAAATTTCGTCACGGACGGACTGCTTTTTTCGGACCGCAGCCCATCGCCAGGGCTCATCGAGTACAAGAAGGTTCTCGAACCAGTGCTTGTTGAAGTTGAAGATATCAAGGGCGGAAAATTCAAGGTGAGCAACCGTTACGATTTCAGTACAATTGACCATCTCAAATTCAATTATACAGTGGAAGAGGAAGGTGTCCAGGTTTCATCAGGGACAATCCCGACACCGAAGATATCCGCCTGGAAAAGCAAGGTGATAACTGTTGATTATGAAAAGCCTCATTTCATTCCGGGGAAAGAATACTGGCTGAACATCAATGTGACACTTGCCTCAGACACATTGTGGGCGAAGGCCGGACACGAAGTAGCTTGGGCGCAGTTCAAAATACCCGCAAAGGAAAATGAAATCTCCGCACCCGCGGTAATCATTCCGAAAATAAACTGCTCCGAGACAAAAACTTCATTGACAATCTCCGGCAACGATTTTTCCATGGTATATGATTCCGTCCGCGGAATCATATCGGAGTATAATTTTTCGGGGCGGAAAATTATTTCTTCCGGCCCCCGGATCAATTTCTGGCGTGCACCCACAGACAATGACAGGCTGGGCTGGGGAGACCAGGCACAGCTTGAGAAGAAATGGCGCGATGCCGGCATTCACTGGCTGCAGCACAGGATTGACGGATTCGAATGCAGGAAAATAGACAGTTCGACAGTTCAGGTTTCTGTGAAATCCAGAATCGCACCGCCTGTTTTCTCAAGGGCTTTCCTATGCGAATACATTTATACTATCTCCGGGAACGGGAAAATGACAATTGAAGTCAAAGGAGAACCCGTCGGAGAATGGCCAGCCATGATTCCAAGAATCGGGCTTGAGTTCGCAATTCCCAAAGAGTTTTCAAAAGTGAAATGGTTCGGGCTCGGCCCCGGGGAAAGCTATCCCGACATACAGATGGCGGGAAAAGTCGGGAAGTTCTGCAAGTCCGTTGACGAGCTTTACACCCCATACGTCTATCCCCAGGAGAACGGCAACAGGAGCGATGTGAGATGGGTTTCATTCTGCGATCTTCGCGGATACGGATTCCAAGTGTGCGGAGCCCCCCTGATCAATTTCAGCGCCCATAATTTCACAACACAGGATCTGACTGCGGCGAAACACACATACGATCTGCATCCAAGGGAAGAGATAACTGTGAATCTCGATTACAGACAGAACGGGATCGGAACGGCGAGTTGCGGACCGGGTGTTCTCCCGCAGTACCAGCTCAAAGCGGAAAAATTCGGATTCACCGTGAAGTTTGAACCTATTACGGCATAATTTTTCACAGACGTGAAAAATTAATAAAAATAAAAACGGGAAGACATATGATTGATACTGTACGATGGATTACTGCGGACGGGAAAATTTTTCCTGCAACTGGCTACCTCCAGATCAAGTGCCATCAACCGCTGATATCCGTTCATTCGGTTTTCAACCTCGTGTGCGATCGTCTTGCGCAGTTCATCTGGAATAGGCACATTGCCCAGCGATAAAATAATCTTCTGTCAAACCTTGCCGTCTTGGCCTCGGGCTCCGCTGACCAACTGT
>CAMCYE010000179.1 GCA_945883805.1 Victivallis vadensis
CAGCAAGTACCTGTAAAGCACTCAAACCAGTCTCCGGGATCTTCCGCCCAGATAAAGCCTTTCCTTAAATGGGCGGGTGGAAAAAGACGTCTGCTCCCGAAATTTCAGGACATGTATCCGTCCGACCTGAAAAACTGTAAAATCAAGAATTATTTTGAGCCTTTCCTTGGAAGCGGTGCTGTTTTTTTTGACATCATCCAGAACTATGATATTGAAAACTCATACCTCTACGATATCAATGCGGACCTAATCCTAGCCTACAAGGTTGTCCAGAAGGATCCGATAAAACTTATTTCAGAGCTGAAAAAATATGAAAAGTCCTATCTCAAGCTGAACCGCGGGGAAAGAAGCACCTATTATTACGGACTCAGATGGAAATTCAACTCACAGAGAAAAAACATTGATTTCGAGAATTACTCCGAAAAGTGGATACGACGCGCCGCCCAGATCATCTTCCTCAACAAGACCTGCTACAATGGCCTGTACAGGGTTAATTCCGATGGAGATTTCAACACCGCCGCAGGAGATTACGACAACCCCAAAATATGCGATGCGCACAATCTGATACATGTCTCCAAGATACTGCTGAGGGCAGAAATCAAAAAAGCCCATTTTGGCAATCTGGAAAATGAGATAAAACACAATTCTTTCGTCTATTTCGACCCGCCATACCGGCCCATCAGCAAATCCTCCCACTTCACGGCATACAGCAGCAGCAGGTTCGATGATCGGGAACAGATAAAGCTCTCGGCCCTTTTCTGCAAACTGCATGAACGGGGGATAAGCATGATGCTGAGCAATTCCGACCCCAAGAACTTGAATCCCCATGATGACTTCTTCGATGATCTTTACTCCGGATTCAACATCCACAGGGTTCCGGTGCCAAGATTCATAAATTCAAAGGCCGACAAGAGGGGATGTGTCTCCGAAATCATCATCACCAACTACAACTATAAGAACTGACATGAAGAAACTTCCTTTAAATATTTTCGCAACAAGTTTTCTGTTCCTTGTTTTCCTAAGCGGATGCACCCACTGCCCGCAGCAGCAGAAGGATACGCTTTACCAGGTCTCCACCATCGACGCACTGCTGAACGCGTCTTATGACGGAGACACCGACATCCGGTCACTGAAAGAACGCGGAGATTTCGGACTCGGCACTTTCAACAACCTCGACGGCGAAATGCTCATGCTCGACGGAACATGCTATCAGATAAAATCGGACGGCAAAGTCAGCGAGGCTTCATCCGATGTCAAAACTCCCTTCGCATGCGTCACCTTCTTCGATGCAAAGGAGACATTTGTCCTCGAAAGCGGAACCGACTCCGCGAAATTCGCAAAAGACTCATCGAAATATTTCCTCCAAAACTACTTCTATGCCATAAGAATAGAGGGGACATTCAAGATGATAAAAGCCAGAAGCGTCCCGGCGCAGGCAAAACCCTATCCGCTCCTGACGGAAGTTGTCAAGACCCAGCCGGTATTTGAATTCAAGGACGCGAAAGGCACGCTTGCAGGCTTTTTCACCCCAAGCTTCTTCAGAGGTGTCAATGTCACCGGAATTCACATGCATTTCATCAGCGACGACCGGAAATCCGGCGGACACGTACTTGACTTTGAGATGACGGAGGGTTTTCTTAAAACCGACAAGATGACAAATATTTTCCTGGCACTGCCGGACACCCTTGAATTCAGCGCCATGGATTTTGGAAAAAACCTGGAAAAAGATTTAAATAAAGTTGAGAAATAAAGAATCTCCTGCTCCCGAAGGGCAACAGGAGATTCTTTATAACAAAAGAGGGTACTTATGAATATTAAGAAAATGCTGGTTGTAGTTTCCGCTGTCTGTTTCATCGTCGGATGTATTCCATCACTTCATCCCCTGTACACGGAAGACGACTTGATTTTCGAAAAGTCCCTCCTCGGCACATGGGTTGACGAGAACCCTGAAAACACCTGGACATTTTCGCAGAGCGGGGAAAAGGAATACAAGCTCATTTACACGGAGGACGGCAAACCCGGTGAATTCACGGTGCATCTCCTGAAATTAAAGGATAAAATGTTCATTGACCTCTACCCTGCTGAATCCGAACTGAAAAAGGACAACGGGTTCTACAAGGCGCACCTGCTGCCTGTTCACTCGTTCATGCTAGTGAAACAGATTGAACCGACTCTGCAGATGGCAATACTGAATCCCGACAAGCTGAAAGAAATAATCAAAAAGGATCCCAAGGCGGTAAAGCACGAAAAGCTTGGAAAGGACGACGACAGCGACATCTTCACCGCACCACCGAAGGAACTTCAGGATTTCATCATGAAAAACATCGACACCCCTGATTTCTTCTGTCAGCCGGGCAATCTCAAGAAGGCAATAAAAACAGATGCTGATAAAAAATAAAATGACGGAGAAACAGGATGACACAGAGAATTAAAATAGTCCTCGACGAAAAGGAAATACCCCGCGAATGGTACAATATCCAGGCTGACATGCCGAATCCGATGAGGCCCCCTCTTCATCCCGGAACACTGGAGCCGATAAAGCCTGAAGAGCTCGGCGCCATTTTTCCGATGAATCTCGTTGAACAGGAAATGAGCACGGAACGCTGGATAAAAATCCCGGAGCCGGTGATGGAAAAGCTCGCAATCTGGCGCCCCTCGCCGCTCTACAGGGCCGTGAATTTCGAAAAAGCCATCGGCACAAAATGCAAAATCTATTACAAGAACGAAGGTGTTTCGCCGGCCGGAAGCCACAAACCGAATTCCGCAATCCCGCAGGCATACTACAATAAAATATCCGGCGTAAAGCGTCTCACCACGGAAACCGGGGCGGGACAATGGGGATGCGCATTGAGCATGGCCTGCCAGATGTTCGGACTCGACCTGAAAGTATATATGGTGAGAATAAGCTTCGAACAGAAACCGTTCAGAAAAATCATGATGGAGACCTGGGGTGCAAAATGTGTCCCGAGTCCGAGCAACGACACTGCGGTCGGGCGGCAGATCCTCAAGGATTTTCCGGACACTCCCGGAAGCCTTGCCATAGCCATAAGCGAGGCCATCGAAGATGCCGTGTCTTCAAAAGACACGAAGTATTCCCTTGGCAGCGTCCTTAATTTCGTATGTCTGCACCAGACAGTCATAGGGCTTGAAGCCGAAAAGCAGATGAAAATAGCTGGAGATTATCCCGACGTTGTCGTAGGCTGTGTCGGCGGCGGATCAAACTTTGCGGGAATCGCATTCCCGTACATCCGCGACAGGATACACGGGAAGAATGTCAGGATCGTGGGCGTTGAGCCAAATGCATGCCCTACAATGACAAAAGGTCCGTTCATATACGATTTCGGAGACATGACAAAACTGACACCGCTCATGCCGATGTATTCGCTCGGCCACTCCTTTGTACCGGCACCGCTTCATGCGGGCGGGCTCAGGTATCACGGAGTTTCACCGCTTGTCAGCCAGCTTCTCAACGACAAGCTAATGGAAGCTAAAGCCGTAAACCAGCTCGACTGCTACAAATACGGAGTCATGTGGGCGAGGTCGGAGGGATTCATCCCCGCGCCTGAAACAACCCATGCGATTACAGCTGCCGCTGAAGAGGCACTCCAGGCGGACGCGGAAGGCAAGGAGAAAACCATTCTTTTCTGCTGGTCAGGTCACGGCCTCATGGATCTTGCCGGGTATGAAAAGTATTTTTCCGGAACGCTGACCAACTATGAATTGCCTGACCATGAAATTGAAAAATCCCTGGCAAGTCTAAAAGGATATCCGAAAATCTGATTTTTGTTGGAGTTCACAGCTTTAGCGTGCTCTTTAATGTATCACAGGCATCCTGCGTGTGTACTCT
>CAMCYE010000180.1 GCA_945883805.1 Victivallis vadensis
CGCCAGCACGGACAGAATAAGAATTGCACCCGCCATACTGGTAGTGAATTTTATTTTCATCTACGCCCATTTCGGTTTTCTCTTCGGTTTTGGGACAGTGCCGGCGATGTCATACACGTGTTCGCCGTTTATGATTTTCATAATCAAAACGGCTGTCGCGTCTCCGATGCCATCGATTTCAAGAAGGTCTTTCCGTGAAGCTGAATATAATGTTTTTTCATATTCGATCAGTGGAATGGTCGCCCTCTCCAGAGCGCTTGCAACAGGCCCGTTCTTACCCTTCAGCAAGAGCTGAAGCTTGTAAATCTTTTCGATTATCTGCTGGTTTGTCATAATATTTTCTGTGAAAATATTATCTGCGGCGTCTCTTTGCGCCCCAGGAGCCACGCATTGGAATGGAGCCGCTCCGTGGAGCACTCTGCCTTGATCCGCCCCTTCCGCCACCACCACCACCGCCGGCTGACTTGCGTCCGGACGGAATATCGAATTTACTGTATTCAAAACCTTCAAGTGTGCGTTTTTCCACAGTGGTTCCGAGACGGCGTTCGATATCGCGCACTTCAGATGCATCCTCCGCAGATATCAGTGTAATCGCATCGCCTGTACGTTCGGCACGGCCGGTACGCCCTATGCGGTGAATATAATTGGTAGCCGTGTCTGGAATGTCGTAATTTATCACATGTGAGATGCTTTCAATATCAAGACCGCGTGCCGCGATGTCGGTGGCAACCATTATCTTAAGTCTTTTTGAACGAAAGCCGTCAAGAGCCTCCTTGCGCTGATTCTGGGACTTGTTGGCATGCAGGAGTCCTGTGGTGAATCCAGCCCTCGAAAGACTGTCCATTACACGGTCCGCCCTGCGTTTGGTGCGTGTGAACACCAAGATTGATTCATGCTTCATCGTTTTTAAGATTTCCAGGAGCAGTGCCGTTTTCTGGCTTTCAGGAACCGGATAGAAACAATGGTCTATAGTTTCAGCAGGAGCCTCGGTATTTACGCTTATCCGCTTAGGATTTTTCATGCTGTGTTGGATAAGCTCCATCAGATCCTGCGCGAATGTCGCTGAAAACAATAGCGTCTGGCGTTCTTTTGGCAATGCTGACAGAATTCTCTTTATATCGGGCAGAAATCCCATGTCGAGCATCCGGTCAGCCTCATCAAGAACTACAGCCTCAATATGTTTGAGATTGACATTACCCTGTCTCATGTGATCCAGCATACGGCCTGGGCAACAGACGATTATTTCCGTCCCGTCGGTCAATGCGCGCAGCTGCGGTTTGAATCCCACGCCTCCGTAAACTACAGCCGAACGGATATGTGTGTTATGTGCGAGCACTTTGATGACTTCCCTGTTTTGTTCGGCAAGTTCGCGTGTCGGCGCGACTATGAGAACCCTGGGGGAGGTCAGACGCGCCGGTTTTTTAAGCAGATGTTGGAGCAAAGGCAGGACAAACGCTGCGGTTTTGCCTGTTCCTGTGGCCGCTGTTCCGATAAGGTCGGAACCTTCCATGCATATCGGAATCGCCTTTTCCTGAATGTCTGTCGGAGTTGTGTAACCTGCATCCACTACGGCGCGCATGAGACGGGGATCCAGATTGAAATCATTGAAATTCATAATACCTCTTTTTGTTGATGCGGAGTACCATCGGCGGGAAAGAATTGACTGTCTCGCGTATTTGGCCAGCGTATGCTAACGTTTGTATATTCTTTGTAAAATTTGAAGTCCGAAGAATTTGAGAGAATAAGTAAACTCCTTCTTGGCTTTCGTAAACATATACCTTTAACCGGTTTATGCAAGGTACGAATTCAGCAAACTATGCTCGTTTACTGAATTCGTACTAAAATAATTTCTGTTCCGGAAATTATACCACCGTGATATTGTCATCTTTTTTAGCGATGGCTTTTGCCATGTTTTTGAGATTTTCCGCCAGATCCATCGGAAACATCACAACAGTATTCGCCGGACCGGCACCGAGACCGTCGATAGTCTGAAGAGTCCTCAGTTTCATTGCACCCGGGGTCTGTTCCATGATGGCTGCAGCGGCGGCCAGATTGGTGGCGGCAATCTTGTCGCCTTCCGCCTTGGTGATTGTCGCGCGTTTTTCACGTTCTGCCGATGCCTGTCTCGACATGATCCTCTTCAAATCCTCCGGCATTTCAATGTCCTGAAGCCGGATTGAATCGAGATGAAGACCCCAATCCTTTACCCGTTGCTCAACTATTTCACAGATTTTTGTCTGGATGTGCTCACGTTCGGAAAGCAGTTCGTCAAGGGAAAGACCTCCCACCACGTCACGCAATGTCGCTTGTGCATACTGCGCGATCGCAAACCTGAAATCCTGGATTTCCAACACGGCTTTTTCAACATCGGCAACATTGAAGAAAAGAACTCCATCAATCTTTGCAGGAACATTGTCCTTCGTAATAACCTGCTGGCTCGGAATATTGAGCGTAAGTATGCGCAGGTCCACGAAACGAACATTGTCTATATATGGAAAAATGTACATTATGCCGGGGCCTCTTACCGTCTTGAACTTGCCTAGCCTGAGGACAATGCCTCTTTCCCATTGTGCGGCGACACGGATTCCGGAAATCAGGATTCCCCACACGATTGCAAACACCACAACGCTTGCAATTCCGGCAAAAACTTGAAGGTCGCCTCCGCCTCTGCACTGCTGAAACCGGATGATACCAAGGGCGATCACCGGAATGAAAAATAAAATGACCCTCAGGGATCCTCCCAGTGAAACATGTCCGTGCTGGGGTTCCGCATAAACTTTTTCCTCATTCATTTCCACTCCTCCTCGTTAAATAGTTTTAAGTGTTAGGTTTTAAGTGCTAAGTCTGAAAATTTCAAAAATCATCTGTCTGTCCACGATATTAACTGCGTTCTCTCAGTTAAGTTTTAACTGTGCGGTTCTAGTGCAAGAATACTTTAGCCATTTTTCCAATTCCCAGGAAATATCTCTTACTTAAAACTTAACACCTGAAACTTAAAACTTTTTACTGATTCAGTTTCTTCAACAGCCAGGCCATGTTTTTACCGAGCGTTGCCATTGTCGCCATGCCTTCTTCGTCTTTCTCAACCGCACCGGATTCACGCCCGATTCCGACGTTCCAGTATGAGGAACCGACAGTCACCATCTGCCCAATTGTGAAGAAATGGTTGATCGTGTCGAATGCGTGAATGGCTCCGCCGCGTCTTACAGCCACGACCGCCGCCCCAACTCTCCGCTGAAACATGTCTCCATTGGCGCGGGAGACAAATCCCACCCGGTCGATGAAACATTTCATCTGTCCGCTGCAATCGGCGAAATATGTAGGAGATCCTAGGATTATTCCGTCGGCATCCTCCATTTTTGCAATGCAGTCATTCACATCGTCCTGAACGGCACATCTTTTATTCTTGGATTCAAAGCATTTATAACATGCGATACATCCGTTTATCTTTTTCCCGGCAAGCTGTATGAGTTCCGTCTGAATCCCCTCGTTTTCCAGTTCCTTGAAGGCGGTTCTGATCAGGATTGCAGTATTTCCGTCCCTGCGGGCACTTCCGTTGATTCCGATTACTTTCATAAAAATTCTCCTTTTAGGGAACCTCTAAAAATTGGCATATGGCGCGAGACAGGAGATTATGGAGAGCCGGCAAGGAGCAAACGCCAGGAGCAGCCCCGTTGCGGGCTGTGACTGGATTTGCGACGATGGCGGAATCCATAAGAATCTGTCTCCCTTCCGGCTTCACTGGGATGCTACGCCGGGACAAGTCGGGTTGCGGATCTTTTTGGCTCAAGAAA
>CAMCYE010000181.1 GCA_945883805.1 Victivallis vadensis
TTGTCTGGAGCATCTTCTTGTCCGGAAGCATAGTCTTGTATTCGGCAATCATTGTGGGGGAAAGAGAGTGGCTGAGGGCGTATCCTACAGCCTACTTAGCGTTGTTCGGCTTCCCCGGCCCATTCCTGTAGTTTCTTCCGCAATTCCTCTTTGCTTGGAAGGTAGAGCTGATATTCCTTGGCGTGGATGTTGGAGCCTTTCGGCAGGGTGATTTCCACCAAGGCATCGTGTTTCTTCTTGCAGAGGAGTATACCGATGGTGGGATTTTCATCGTGAGTCCGGGCTTGTGCTCGGTCTGCGGTGCTGCCGTCTCTGCATTGGCCTGCGGTGCTGTAACCTTCGTCTGCGCCGGAGTAACCACATTCGTCTGTGGCGGTGTCGTCACCGACTGCACCTTGTTATCCGCTGTCACCTGTGCTTGTGGTTGAACTGTCACGTTTCCTGTCATCTCTTTCTTTTTCACTTCATCCTCCTTGTTGGGGTTTAATTTTAACTTTTTGTAAAAGATTTCCATATTCGGCACGTTTCTCATCGGCATGAACTCGTAGATTCCCTCTTCACTCTTGAACACGAATGGAGAATAGGCGTCGCTGAATCTGAGTTCCGTGAAGCCCAGGCCGAAACCGTGAATGATGTCGTCTCGCTTAACGCACGCCAGCAATTCACTGTGCCCACCTTTGTATTCCGCCTTGGGCTCAAGCCTGACATCGCTGCCTGGTTTGCGTGACATGAACTTCACTCCCAAACTGCCGGCATAGAGCACGACATCGCCGCAGTCGCTGTCAACAACGTCCAGCAGGGGTAGTGATTTCATGAGCATTGCAACGTCTTCAGCCGTGAACGTGATTCTATTTTTCAGGCCGGTGTCACTGGGGATCACATGATTGTAGTTCGGGTAGTTGCCGTCTACACACCTCAGTGCATAGCACCAGTTCCCGGAACTGAAGTGGACATGCGTAATCTCTTTCTCCTTTACTGTCGTAGAAAACCCGCCGTCTTCCTTCAGCATTCCCGATGACAGCACCTTCGTAGGCGGCAGGATTACCTGCTGGGATACAGGAATGTCCTGCTTTAACCTGACGATATGTTTGCCGTCTGTCGCCGTAATGCCGTCGGCCTCCAACAGGACTCCGTTGAGTACTTTCCTACTGGTATCTTTCGAGGCGGAAGGCAGGGCAAGTTTTATCTTATTGAATATCTCGGCGGATATTGGCACCATGTCTCCCGCTTTCGGATTGCCTGTGGGTCAGTCGTCAAGCTGCATGATCTCGAACAGGCGTTCAATTTTCTGCCCCGCGATTTCCATGGACAACTTGACAAAGTTTGCGCCAGCCATTTCAAAGCTGAGCATGTTCCTGCCGTCGCCACCGTTGATAAACTCTTTCAGAGCTTCGAGCCTGACGATGCAATCCAGCGGTTCCGAGTTCTCGGGAAGCGGGACCCTGTAGTCCAGCCACTGTTCGAGGTCGGTGCCGGATATTGTCAGGGTGTTGTCCTCCGATTTGATTCTCACGCAGGCCAATATCAGCAGGGTAGTCTTTCCACAGACGACTTTAGCCAACCCCTTCAACGCCTCCTGCAAATTCTGTTTCATGATTCTTACTGACATAATACGTTTCTCCCTTCATTTTTGTGTTAATAAAGCGTCCATCATATTATGACAAAAAAAAGGCGATATTTTCACTGGGAGTTGATGTTTCAGCGCTGTTAGGCAGCGAGCGGATGTTAAAAAGAGGTGGTGCCCCTCCTATTTCTTGTTTTTCTTCACCGAATCTTTGATTGTGACTACGGTCACAACCAATACGCATATGGCCTCTACGGCCGTGATTATCAGCCTTACCAAAGCGGGATTCATCTGTAATTTTCTCCTTTCAAAAAGTTGAAGATCGGCTTTTACACCGGCCATCAGAATAAATTCAGTATCAATCTTGTTTCCAGGTCATCTCCTTTTTCATTTGCATTGTTTTTTCTCTGACAGTAACTTAAGACATGAAAGAAACTGTATATATCGAGACGAGTGTAATCAGCTACCTTGTAGCCAAACCGAGCCGCGACTTGGTCGTAGCCGCCCGTCAGCAGATCACTCGGGAATGGTGGGATAGATGCCTGCGCAAGTTCGATGTCTATGTCTCCCCGTATGTCATCGGGGAGATTTCACTTGGCAATCCCGAATACGCGGACCTCCGGATGAAAAGCATCTCCGGTTTCCCGGAGCTTCAGATTACACCAATGGTTGAAACTCTTGCTGACAAGTATTTCAAAACACTGAATATTCCAGACAAGGCGAAACTCGACTGCTTTCATCTCGCTATTTCAGCTGTTCACGGCATCGACTACTTGATTTCATGGAACTGCAAGCATATTGTAAATGCCAGGGTGAAAAGGGTTCTTGAAAGCGTCGATTTCGACTTGGATATCAGATCTCCTATGGTCTGCACACCCGAAGAACTTCTGGAGGACAGGACATGACAGACGATCCTATCATAGCTGAAATACGGAATGTCCGAAAGGACTTGGAAAAGAAACTGGGTGGCAGTACATCCAGGATGCAGAAGTATTTCATGAATATCCAGAGGAAACACAAAACTCCGCTTGTATGCAGAAAGCCTCAGCCAGCCCTACGCCATGCAAAGGCAGGCTGATACTTTATTTACTTCAGCGCTCGTAATGCGTTTCTCCTTTTTTTTTGTTTGTTTTGGCGATACCAACAGGAAGACTGGTACAGTCATTGCTAACTGCACCAGCCCTGCATCCCTGTCAGGCATACCAGTGATTCAAGAATTCCTTCACCCGAACATCTCCTGGGCGATATTGGATTCTTCGGGATCATCAACCCGGTCAACTTTCAGAAGTTTCCATTCTCCCTTTTCCCTGAGACAGCGGATATCACGTTCCCATACAGATTCCTGCCCGGCATCAACGAGGATGTTATCACCCATGAATTCTTTGATACTCCGGGCAATATCACGTTTGAGCTGGACAATCCTCGGTGCCGTTACTGCCAACAGCCTGGCAATATCTCCGGTTCCGTATCCGAACATCAACTCCTCAACTATCCGGCGCTTCCTAGCATCTAGGGTGTCAAGGAATGCGTCCCAGTCAATCTGACGGAGAACTTTGGTTGCCATGTCTTCGGACTTACAGGCGATGGTATCACCTACTGTCAAATCGTCTTCATCACAGGTCGGATCCTGCATTGAACAGAGCGCGTTTTCATGATCCATTTGGAACCCGGGGCTCATCACGTCACTGCGAATATCTCCATAGCTACGACGTCCGGACTTCGTTCTCTGAATTGAGTAGTACGCTATGGAATGAGGCAAAGGTTCCCTGCCTGATTTTTCCATACTTTCAATCATCTCCGCAGCAGAGGCCGTGGCATCTTGGACCAGTTCCTCGTGGTCTTCGCTGCCCATTGGTCGGGCAGTCCTCGGGATTGTGTTGCGGATGATGGGGTAGATCTGTTTTTCGAGCATCAGAGCTGCTGAGGGGCTCATAAATTCCTCCCGTTTATGTGTTAAAACCACGGATTTGTTCCGTAGCAGTGAGAGGTATCTCTCAGGTATGATGACAAGAAAACGGGGGGAATTTAAGAAAGGGGCAGGGCAGGGGGCGATAACGGGCACATTGAATGTAGCATATCTCTAATGCATAAATTTATACGGAGTTTGAACTCCAATACTTAGCCAGTATGTTTATAGAGGGAGTGTGGAACTAT
>CAMCYE010000182.1 GCA_945883805.1 Victivallis vadensis
AGGGAACCTCTAAAAATTGGCATATGGCGCGAGACAGGAGATTATGGAGAGCCGGCAAGGAGCAAACGCCAGGAGCAGCCCCGTTGCGGGCTGTGACTGGATTTGCGACGATGGCGGAATCCATAAGAATCTGTCTCCCTTTGGGTTGCGGATCTTTTTGGCTCAAGAAATAATGTTCTTCTCTCGGCGTATCGCTTGATACGCCTCCGTTCAGAAATTCTTTTTGAGCTTTCAAAAATCTTCCGCAACGCGCCAAATGCGAATTTTTAGAGGTTCCCTTGATTATTCCATTCCTGGGATTATTTTCCCCGCGTTATGGACGACAGAATCATATAATCACAGCATTGACAACAAGGATTTTTCAACATGCCTCCACAATTTGTTTTCACTACGCAAAACCTGGCAAAATTTTACAATGACAAACCCATCTTCCAGGATATCAGCCTCTGCTTCTATTACGGTGCAAAGATAGGGATTGTGGGTGAAAACGGTTCCGGGAAGACAACTTTATTGCGTATTTTGGCCGGAATAGACGAAGATTTCATGGGTACGGCACAACTTGGCAAGAATATGCGAGTCGGATATCTGCCTCAGGAACCCCAGCTCAATCCCAATAAAACTGTTCGGGGCAATCTCGAGGAATCAGTGGCGCCGCTACAGTCTCTCATCACACGTTACGACGAGATTTCCGTGAAGATGGGTGAAAAACTGGCACCTGCGGAAATGGACAAGCTCATGGATGAAATGGGGCGGCTTCAGGAAAAAATAGACGCTGCCGACGGCTGGGAAATAGACCGGTTGCTCGATGTCGCCTCAGATGCATTGGTACTTCCTCCCGATGATGCCGATGTGACCAAGCTTTCAGGAGGTGAACGCCGCAGGGTTGGTCTTTGCAAGGTGCTTCTGGAAAAACCCGATCTCCTGATTTTAGACGAACCCACCAATCATTTGGATGCCGAGACAGTCGCATGGCTTGAAAACACATTGCGCGACTATCCCGGCACTGTCATCATCGTCACTCACGACCGTTACTTTCTGGACCATATTACAAAATGGATTCTGGAGATGGAAAACGGGAGAGGCATCCCGTTTGAAGGCAACTATTCCTCCTGGTTGAAACAAAAAGCCGAACTCCTGCGCCAGAACGAGAAAAAAGAAAGTCAGAGACAGAAAATGCTGACCCATGAACTCGAATGGATCAACAGCAGTTCCGCTGCGAGGCGCACTAAAAGTCAGGCTCGCATAAATCGCTATGACGAAATGGCCAATCAGAAGGTGGAAGACCGGAAGGATGACATTTCGATTCAAATTCCGCCGGGTCCGCGTCTAGGCAACAAAGTTCTGAATGTCTCCGGAATAAGCAAGGGATATAACGGCATAACCCTTTTAGATAATGTTACTTTTGATCTGCCCCGGGGTGCCGTGGTTGGGGTCGTCGGACCCAATGGTTGCGGCAAAACCACTCTTTTCCGCATGATCACCGGGGAGGAAAAACCTGATATTGGCAGTCTCACTATAGGTGAAACCGTCATGCTCTCATATGTGGATCAGCACAGGGACGCACTCAATGATAAAAAAACCGTATACGAGGAAATAACCGGTGGAGAGGATGAAATTCTCCTCGGCGACAGGAAGATGAGCAGTCGCGCCTATTTGTCACGCTTCAATTTCCGCGGTCCGCAACAGCAGAAAGAGGTCGGACAACTGTCGGGAGGCGAACGCAACCGCGTGCATCTGGCAAAGATGCTGCGCCGAGGCGGGAATTTCCTGTTGCTCGACGAACCCACCAACGACTTGGATGTCAACACCATGCGAGTGCTTGAAGAAGCCCTGAATGAATTTCCAGGCTGTGTCATGGTCATCAGCCATGACCGCTACTTCCTCGACAGGATATGCACAAATCTCCTGATCTTCGAGGGCGACGGAAAAGTCCAATGGTTCGAGGGTAATTTCCAGGAATACGAGGATAAAATGCTGGCAGCCGATGCGGAACACCTGCTCCACCGCCGCAGCAAGTACCGCAAACTCGCCCTGCGCTGAATATTTCCTGAGTACAATAGAACCAGTCCGTAAAAACAACTTTTTGCAGGCTGATCCAATATGTCATCTTACCTCTTTCAGCATGGCATATTGCGTTTCGGCTTATTTGTAGTACAATACTACTAAGATTAAAACTAGAGGATCAGCATGGAACAGCCGAAAAGGATTATACGCAGGACGACCCATGACGCGACCATTGACGCCATCCGCGACTACATAATCAAAAACCGGCTGGAGGTGGGCGCTCAGCTTCCGACCGAGCATGAATTGTGCGCGTCCTTTGGAATCAGCAGAAATATTTTAAGGGAGGCCATGCGGCATTTCCGAACTCTCGGCATTATTGAGTCCAAGTCGAAGACCGGTGCGTTTGTCGCCAGACTGATGCCGGAGAATCCATTTGAGGGCTACATGCCTTTTATCGTCTCGCAGGTCAGATGCCAGTCTGAACTTGTGGAGGCCCGACAGGTTATTGAGGTTGGAGCCATTCCCTTTATCCTGTCAAATAAAACAGGGAAAGATGTAAAAGAATTACGGAGATTTGCCGATGAAATGCGGCTGAAGGCAACTGTTGCCGAGTGCGCCGGTCCGGACATGCTGTTCCATGCAAAACTCATCAGGATGGCAGGAAACAGGATATTGGAAAGCATTATCCCTCTCATAGTTAATTTTTTCGAACAGAATAAAACCGTAATCGGAGGCAGGGGTAAAAAGACAAAGAGTCAGGCGAGGATCGCCGATGAACATCTTGCAATTGCGGATGCCGTTGCCTCCGGCGATGCGGTAAAACTGGAATTACTGACAATCAGTCATTATGACAATTATTTAAACACGTAAAAAACAAGGAGTCGCTGATGAAGGAACCGAGAAGAAGCAAAGTGCTGGATAAAATGCGCGCCGGCGAAACTGTTAACTGCTTTAAACTTAACCTGTCCTGTTCCAGGGCTGTTGAAATTGTGGCCATCGCCGGTTTCGACTGCGCCTGGATCTGTGCCGAGCATGTTCCCACGGACTATTCGGAAATGGAAAAACAGGTGCTTGCCGCCAAAGCCTACGGAATGGATATCCTTGTCAGGGTTCCACGCGGTTCCTACAGTGATACGCTCAGACCGCTTGAGCTGGATGCTTCCGGTATCATGGTTCCACATTTGATGAATGCGGACGATGCCCGTAAAATAATCTGGCAGACAAGGTTTCATCCAATCGGGCGTAGGCCGGCGGACGGTGGCAATGCCGACGGGATGTTCTGTAAATATCCGTTCACGGAATACATCAAGTTTGCCAATCAGAACCGTTTCGTAATCGTGCAGATTGAAGACCCGGAACCTCTTGAGGATTTGGATGAGATCTGCGCCATGGACGGCATTGACATGATATTTTTCGGTCCGGGAGATTTCAGTCAGGGGATCGGCTTCCCGGGTCAAATGGACCATCCAAAAGTCACTGAAGCCAGAAAACGTGTTGTGGAGACTGCTCGGAAACATGGAAAATTCGCAGGCACCGTTTGCGGACTCTCGACCTACAATGAATATAAGGACATGGGGTACCAGTTCCTTAATGTCGGCGCTGATGTGATCGGTTTGAGTAATTACTGTTCCGACATCATCGCAAAAATATCAGATTCCAAAGTCACAAAAGCCGGCGGGACTTACGCTGAAAAATAA
>CAMCYE010000183.1 GCA_945883805.1 Victivallis vadensis
TCGATGTCCTTGTATGCCATAGGCGCTTCATCAAGGTCGTAGACCACACCCTTTGCAGAATTGCGTCCGAATTTACCTTTTGCAGTTTTGAAACCGTCGAAGACAATTCCCTCCATAGCTTTTTCGCATTCCATCTTGTTGAGCTGGCGGCAGGCTTCGGCGCGCCCCATCCTGCGGCCTGCGCCGTGCGAGCAGCTCATGAATGATTCGGCATTGCCGAGACCCTCGACTATGTATGAAGATGTACCCATGCTTCCTGGAATTATTCCGATCTCCCCTTCTTTTGCGGAAGTCGCACCTTTGCGGTGAATCCACACATTTTTGCCGAAATGGTTCTCCATGGCGGCATAGTTGTGATGGATGTTCACTTCGCGGGTGAACACGGCATTCTTGAAGATGTATGTCAGTTCACGTTTGAAAACCGCCATGATGCGACTGCGGTTTTCGCGTGCATAGTCGAGTGCGAAATTCATGTCGCGGATGTAAGCCTGTCCCTCCTCGGTATCCGCAGGGAGGAACGCAAGCTGCTTGTCCGGAATCGAAGCATGCCAGCGCTGGTTCAGCTTAAGGGCGAGCTTGTTGTAATACTCCGCAATACGGTATCCGAGATTGCGTGAACCGCTGTGGATCATCAGCCATACAAGTCCGTCATCGCCCTTCTGTATCTCGATGAAATGGTTTCCGCCCCCAAGAGTTCCGAGGTTGCAATATGCCAGATGCCAGCAATGTGAGTCCACGCCTCCTGGACGGTCGCCATCACGGGCATCCAATGCGTCCCATGCCTGACGCGAGTCATGTGCATGTCCTTCTCCGACAGGCACTGAACGCTTGACGCTGTGCAAGATTTTACCAAGAAGTCCAGGCAATGCCGAGTCTGCGGGGATATTTGTCTGTACCGCACCCATACCGCAGCCTATGTCCACACCTACGGCATTCGGGATGATTGCATTTTCGCACGCGATCACTCCGCCGATGGGCATTCCGTAGCCGACATGGCAGTCTGGCATAAGGGCGACATGTCTGAATATCATCGGATGGTTTGCCAGATTAGCCGCTTGTTTCAACGCCCCATCTTCAATATTTTCGCACCAGCTTTTTACTGGAAGTGTTCCAAGATTATCCTTGATCCATTTCATGAATTCACCTTTTTATGGATATAAGTGGAGTTGGGCTTTGGCTGGTAATTGCGGGGGGATATCGGAGGAATAAGGAGATGAGCATCAGATATTAATATTCTTTGAGTTTAGCAAGGAACATTTCTGCGAGTTTCGCGCGGTTGTAGGAGTTTATGACGAATTCCCTGCCTTTTAAACCCATTTCCTTTCGGTTTTCCGGGGAAAGATTTGACAGTTCCAGGATCGCATCTGCGAGTTTCGCGGGATTTTCCGGGGGAACCACTTTTGCGCATCCGCTTTTCAGGGCGAGTTCGGCGCCTTCGCCTTTTCCGCAGAATATGAAGGGGATTTGTCCGGCCATAAGCTCAAACATTTTTGAAGGGCGGGCACCGTCGAAAAGCGGGATGTCCTTTAAAGGCACAAGGGCGATATCCCATAACGCCTGGATCTGGGACATTTTCTGTCTTGGCTGTGACGGATAAAAGCGGATATTCTTCAGTCCGGATTCAGAAGCTTTTTTCTCAAGGGCGGCTTTTTCAGGCCCATCTCCAAATAAGGCAATGAAGATTTTTTTATTATTAAGAATCCGTGCCACTTCGAGAACCTGTTCCAGCGCCTGGGATCTACCATGATTCCCGCCGTATCCGACTATGAAAAAGTCTTCTGGAATGCCAAGCTCCTTCTTGAGTGCGGAGTCAGGTGTTGACGGCGTGAACATCTCAAGATCAACACCGTTAGGGAAGAGGAATGTCTTGGCTTCCGGATACCGTTTTTTGACTCCGTCAACAATTCCTTCTGTCTGGCATGACACCAGAACCGACTTTTTATAAAGGAGTTTTTCGAACCATTCCAGGAAACTCAGGGCAGGCCCTTTTCCAATCATTCCGAGTTGAACAGCGCTTTCCGGCCACAGGTCGCTGATGTTCATCACGAGTTTTGTCCTCTTGACAAAACTCAGGAAGAGAGCTGTGAACCCGAGGAAAAGGGGAGGGGATTCACAGACAAGGAAATCAGATTTAGGGAGCTTGAAAAGGCCTATGCAGGCGGCGGATTTCACAAAGGAGAAATAGCATATGAGCTGACTGACAGTGCTTTTCTTTTTTGACGGCAGAATCCAGCAGCGTATTACTCGAACCCCGTCAATAATATCTGTGAATATAAATTTTCCCCGGTACTCGGGGAAAATTTTTCCTGTGGGATAATTCGGCATGGCGGTCAAAACGATGACTTCGTGCCCCTTCAAGACCCAGCGTCTCGCAAGGTCATGGAGCCGATTCTGCGGCGCCCCGTGCTCCGGAGGATAATATTGTGTCAAGATTATTAGCTTCACGATTACTTCAAGATGTTATTATTTAGGAAGAAATAGAATTTGAATTGCTTACGAATTTTCTTTTGACTTCAACGCTTTCTCCAAAATTTATCAGCAAGCCGATTTCAATACCTGTAGCCTTCAGATAATTCTTTAATATAATCTCATGTATGTCTATTAGGCAGTCGATAGCCTTTAATTCCAATATTATTGAATTTTCAACAAGAATATCTGCAAAATATTCTCCCACGCATTGATTATGGAAGTTTATTTTTATTTGAACTTCTTCTTCTGCTTTCAGTCCATTCTCTCTTAAAGCGATCAATAAAGCCTTTTTATAAACTTTCTCAAGAAAACCAGCTCCGAGTTCATTATGAACCTGATAAGCACTTTTGATTATTTTCTCTGTTAGTTCTTTGTGAATACATTTTGACATATCTATTATCTCGAAGTCATCGTGAAGCTAAGTTATTCAGCCAATAATCCATGCAGAAGAGCCTGAACATCCTTGTCGCGTCGAAACTGCCGTCGGTTATTTTCGTTTTAATGTCCTGGAAATCGTCGGCGATGAATTCTGAAACCGGATGTTCTTTTTCAGCGGCCCAGTTGACGAGGTATTTGTTGAGGACTCCCGATTTCATCCATTTATCCTGGGGAGTCTCAAAACCTTTTTTGTCCCTTCTCCAACAGACTTCCTCGGGAAGTTTTGAATCCATAGTCTTCCTGAAAAGATATTTAGTCCAGCCTTTTCTCATGTTCATTTCCGGGTTAACCGAAAGGAGGAGTTCCACCAGGTTCACGTCAAGGAATGGAACTCTGGATTCAATCGAGAAAGCCATTGAATTCCTGTCCTCCCATTTCAGCAGGCGCGGGAGATGTATTTTGAAGATTTCGGCTCTGCGATATTCGCATGGGGTCAGGTTCTGGGCCTCGCGGTGCCATTTGAGGGTGCTTATGCCGTCAAGGCGGTCGAGGTGTTTTCTGTTTATCGAGAAGGGCAGAGTTTCTCTGTCCCTTTTCCTGTATTCCGAAAAATGCATGAGTGCCTGGGACAGGAGTTCAGTATTTCCCCCGAACAATGTTCCGGCTGAATGATTTAATATGGATATAAAATTTTTACTCCTGTAAAAATTTTTTAGCATGAGGAAATAGGATGACCAGTATCCCGAGAAAAGTTCGTCGGCCCCCTGTCCGTCGAGAAGGACGGGTATTTTCTCCCGTCTTGCCGCCTGCATGATTTTGTACTGGGCGTACATGCTGA
>CAMCYE010000184.1 GCA_945883805.1 Victivallis vadensis
ACTTTCGCAATTCCTATGAAACAGGACGAGGGATCGCCGACAATCGGTTCCATCGGAGAATTGGTGAGAGCAACATAATTCACATTTTCCGGCCAGATTGTTTTACCGTCGCCGCCCTTTGCCAGCTCCACCCCTTTCAAAAGTGGACTCTCAGGATGAGCGACTTTGCAAGGCATGGCGGCTTTGAGGCTTCTTACACTTTGGATCCCCCCCCAAGAGAGGAGTTTCTTTTTCTGAAGTCCGTCCGCACCTCCACATAAGGCGGCAGGAGCGCCATGGACAAGCATCAGATTCCCGCCGGCAATCACCCATTCCTTCAGTTTGTCCATTTCTGCGTCCGTCAGCGCCTTGTCAACGGATGTGGCAATAATCAGGAGACTGTATTTGTCCAATTCAGAAATAGGAACATCTGCGCCGCAGTTCTTGTAGATATAGGTTTCCTCTTCAGAAACGACAACGGCATTGTTTATTAGCAGCTTGATTTCATGGACGCCATACGAACTGCCCACAAGTGCAACAGGTTTACCTGCTTCAGTTGCGGATACTGTCAGCATTAGTGCGGCAAATACGGAAACAAAAAGTGATACCATTTTTTTGTTGATCATTGTCATTCCTTTATACTAATTTGAGGATTCTAATTGCATTTCCACGGGCCACTTTATTAAATACGCATTCGGGGATATCCCCTGAGTTTTTCAGCTCAAGCAGGAAGTCAACAAGCGGGGTCGAAGTGTCTGGCGCACATATGTCTGTTCCGAACATGAGCCTGTCCTGAAATTCGTCCAGGAATTTAACCGCGTATTTTTTGTCACGCTTGAGGGCATTGCACCCGCTGCCGGCGGAAAGATCGCCATAAAGATTCGGATATTTCCTCATGAGTTTAGGGATGACACCCTCCTCTTTTACGGTAGAAAGTGGATATCCATAGCGTTCTCCTGGGGTTTCCAACCGTCCAATTTCCGCCCAGAACGCCTGTGAATGGCCGAAAAACTTCAAATTCGGAAATTTCTGCAGTGATATTTCAAGTTGTGGAAGGCCGGGATCGTCATATAATCCGTAATTTTGTCCAATAGTGGGGGAAATGTGGAATGTGAGAGGAAGCCCCGATTCCTCCGCGCCCTTGAACAGATTCTGAACAAGAGGATCCATGAATGGAAGATTTGCGCACACCTCGCCAATCCCTTTGCACCCTTTATCACGATAGTATTTCAGGATGTCGCCGAAAGGCGACCAAGGGGAATTGCCCAAGGCTCTCGGATCGACATTGCAGAAAGGTATGAACCTGCCGGTCTTCTCAGCCACTTCAATGACTTCCTCGTTCGACTGCGACGCATAGGTGCATTCGGGATTTACAACCGGCAGCACGACCGCCTTTTCGATATTGAGAAGATCGTATCTTTCTATCAGCTGTTCGGGTGTGGAGAACGAGGGCTTACCGTTGCGCGGAAAACCCGGACTCTTCAGAAAATGACCGTGAATGTCTATGAACATGATGAAATATTTACTCCTGTTCTGTTATTATGCCTTCTTTTTCCAGTTCTTGTCGGATAGTCAGATGCCAATTCCTGATACCTGTACTTATGGAATACTGATAATTGCCAAGAGGGAGGGCTGGCAGTTCGGCATATTCCTTCAACAGTCTTTCCCTTTCATTACCTAGGATTAAGGCTCGCTTGAGCAATTCTATTTTTTCTTCTTTCCCCAGTGGTTCATCCGGATGTTTTTTCCAGAATTCAACCCATGTGGCGGGCATTTCCGGCAAGGTCTTCCAGTATTTGAATTCTGCAAGGGCGCCCTGATAACCGAAACACCAGAGAGGGACTCCTCCTCGCCCAAGTTTCCGGTAGATGCCTAGAAGTTCAAGCATGTTTTTTGTGTAAAGGTAGCCTGTGTCTACCAAGTTAACACGTTCTTCATAAACCGGATTGCCTTTCACCGCTTTTTTTGCCTCCTGAATGCATTCTCCCGCTTTGCTTACTGTCTTTTCCGGGAAAATTTCGGGCCATGAGTTAATCAACTCCAAATAAGCAAAAGCATTTATCTTATTTTGATTTTCAAGAATGGAATCTTCAAAAGTGCCATAGTATTTCCTGATGTGATTTTCAGCAGGGCCGAATGCCTTATAGTAACGCGCCAACACCTTGTCAGCATTCGTTTCCGGATTCCACATCATGTGGGAGACCAGATAATAGTTGGGACCCTGGGTGGCAAAATTTTTCTGCACTTCCCCGTTCATTGCTGTAAAACCGCACTTATAAAGATAAGGCATCGATTCTTTTATTTGCTTTGTGAAGATATACGGCAAATCCAGCCAGTAATGCATTCCCCAATATTCACGGCCGACAATTTTAACTCCTTTTGATTTCCAATTGTCGATCAGCCTGTAATATCTTTCTTTTTCCTCCGGCTTGACGAAATAGGCCACACTGAACGTAATAGAGACGACAAGGTTGTCTTCAAGCTTCTCTATGTTTGCCGGAGGTTCACGGTACGCCGTATATGCATACATGCCAACGTTCAGTTCAGGATTTCTTTTTTTGACTTCTTTGGCAACATAGTTCGCATACGCCCAGTACCTGTCGGATAAGTTCGGAAGGCCAGTGGAATAATCAGTGCCATCCGGATCGAGGGCACGGCATTTTTCGCATTCGCAGAACCCGTAGCCGTCAGACGGGGAAATTGAGACTACCGAACAATCCTTGTTCCTGGGATTATTCAGGCATTGCTGAACTATGTAATCACGGAATTCGCTGTTGGAAATACAGCAATGAGGTTTTTTCCTTTCCCCGCCCCATAAGGCCAGCCATTCCGGATGCCGGACATCCTCATCCTGTTTAAATACATACGTATCCCAGCTGTGATTGAACCACATCTTTCGGACACAGCCCATTTTCATTCTTTTCATCCAATATTTGATATCATCCTTGACGCCCTGCTGTTCATATTTCAACCATGAGAACATCATGGAGCGATTGTAAAACATGGGGTTGCCGGTTCTTGAGAATGATTGCAGGCGCAGCTCCTCGACGGCAGGAACATCCTCCCCGCTTTTTCCCGGCCAAATCCACGCTACGCCGAGTTCATTTTCCAGAAAATCATAAACTCCGAAAAGTGTGCCCGTCCTGTTGTCCTGCGCATAAGGGTCCCCTATGCCGTCATCTCCGTATATGAAGAGTTTTCCGTCTTGTACGACAATGCTGAATTCCTCCTGCCTGAGGCGCTTATTATAAAAAACCTGTTCCTTTGTAAAGCGGCATTGCCCGACATATGCGTCCGCGATGTTTTTATTTTCCAGTTTGCCTTCAGGAATTATTTCCGTCTTGGCACCCGTAGACTGCCCGATGTATTTGGCTAGTTCCTGCGCTGCGGTTTTTTCTGCCGGCAAGGCGGCGTCCGGCTGTGTGATTATAAAGTTCTTATCATGTTTGATGATTAAATCGGAACCGGCATAAGACTGTTGGCCCATCAATAAATTGCAGGCCGTGAAAATTACAGCTGTCATTCTCATTTTTCCTTCAATATATTTAAACCGGTTCACTATTCCGCCTTTACGCCTTCCTTTTCCAATTCCTCTTTAATCGTCCGGTGCCAGGGTCTTATTCCGCGTTTTACCGTATACTCGTACATGCTTTTCGAAATGGCCGGCAGATTCGCATTATCATTAAT
>CAMCYE010000185.1 GCA_945883805.1 Victivallis vadensis
AAAAAAGAGGCGGTTGATGTCGTCATAATAGACACGGCGGGACGACTTCAGGTCGATGAACAGATGGTCGCTGAACTCGTCAGGATCAAGCAGGCCGTCAATCCCAGGGAAATCCTTCTTGTGGCCGATGCGGCTCTCGGACAGGAAGCTGTCTCTGTGGCTGATCATTTCCATAAGGCGCTGGCCTTGACCGGTGTGATTCTGACAAAACTTGACGGCGACGCCCGAGGTGGTGCGGCGCTTTCAATCCGCAAGGTGACGGGCTGTCCGATCAAATTTGTGGGTGTCGGTGAAAAAGTTGCGGATCTGGATGTGTTTTATCCTGAAAGAATGGCGTCCCGGATGCTTGGCATGGGCGATATTGTATCCCTTGTCGAAAAGGCGGCACTTGAGATAGACAAGGAAGAAACTGAAAGACTCCAGGAAAAACTCCGTACGAAATCATTCGACCTCGAAGATTTCCTCCAACAGCTCAAGCAGATGAAAAAAATGGGCGGACTCGAATCTGTCCTCAAACTTCTTCCCGGCGGCAACCAGATCGCGAATCTGCCGGATTTTGACGACAAGTCCTTCACTCACATGGAAGCGGTAATATCATCGATGACCAAGGCGGAAAAGAAAAATCCCGATCTGATTGATTTTTCAAGGAAAAAACGGATTTCAAAAGGAAGCGGGACTTCGTTGGAGGAAGTGGGCCAACTCTTGAAACAGTTTGCGATGATGCAGAAATTTTTAAAACAGACAAGTCTTGTCAACAGGCTGATGTCAGGTTCGCCGCTTAGCAATCCCGGAGCTCTGGCGAATAAGGTCAGACGCGGCAATAATTTTACCCCCAGCAAGAAAAAAAGAAGAAAATAGGTGATGCCATGAACGTGCCTCCAAAAGCGTTTAAATTGAAATCGCCTGCAAATGCGCAGGCATCGCTTCCTGCTGAAAATCACTCGCCGGTGGCTCCCCAGGCAGTGCATGCTTCGCCACTGCAGATGAATCCGCCGTCACAGCCCAAGCCGCAGTCCGCTACCCAGCACGGAAATGTCAGCCAGGGAAAATTGCTGGTGCATAACAGGGCGAGCATTGTGCCTCCGTCCACTGCTCCGCAACAACCTGTGGGGCACGCGCCTCTTTTGAAATTAAGACCGGCGTTGACCGGCAACCCGGAAGGTCCTGCAAATGAAATATCCAGAAAGCCGGTTCCCGAACCGTTAAATGTCAAACCTGCCCTGCAGAAGACAAGTGTCTACGATGTTCCTGAAAAATATCAGATTCCGGACATGTCGGAGGATCTTCAGAAAATCCTTGAGAACGAGTCGGAAAACTTCAAGGATCAGTTGCAGGGTTTCGTTGATCTGTGCGAGATTCTTTCAAAACCGGGCTGGCAGTTTGCAGATATTGCCGACTACATTCACATGCTGGTGAGAACCGTCAATATGGATGTTATGAGCATAGTCCTGACGGACCCCTCGGAAAAAGGCAAGTTGTGTAAAGTCATAAACAGGGGCTATAAGTCTGCACCCGGCCCGCAGATTATTGCGGAATGGCAGTCGGTAGTCAGTGGAGACGCCACCGTGAACTGGAATAAGCTGATGGATATGGCGGCAGATAAGAATACAAGGTTATGCAGGTGGATTTGCAGGGAGGCCCTGCAGTCCGTCGGGTATGTCCCGCTTCATGGCGGCACGAAGATTTACGGTTTCCTGTTTGTCGGAGCGCGTGAGGATAAAATGCAGTCGCCCCTGGCGTCTTCCCTTCTCGAACTCTGCGGCGACAGAATAGGAGTTGTCCTTGAAACAAGAAGAGGCGTTGGCACCCTTCCTGCCACAGCGGACGGCACCATCAAAATCATGAAGGATCAGCTGTCATTGCTTGCAGGTTATATGGAAACCCTGAAAACTCCAGCAAAATCAAGTCCAGAAGATATGTTGGCAACAGTTGAGAAATGCCTCAAGACAATTTCGGAAAGTAAAAAAACGATCGATCTTTTTGCGAATAAATAATTCGTTTGTAGTCAATGCCGTAAGGCATGTTCTTGTACCAAAGAGTAAGGCGGTTTTTAAACCGCCAATTAATCGTCGGGTTAAAACCCGACATACTTTTAATGAAGTCACTATCCCGATGAAAGCGAAACAGAATTGCCATTTGATTGCGACTTGGTATTACATTCTGTCAGGAAATTGAATAATACACTTTAGAACTTTAGAACTTTAGAACTTCCCCCTCATTTGTCCCTGGAGGTCAGATAAGAGGAAAGAGCCAGAAGGAGTTTCCTGTATTTATTGTCAGGGAAATCAAGCAGGATTTTTTTTGCGGAATCCGCAAGAGCCTCGGCCCTCTTGAGCACTTTCTCCTCAGCTCCGGTTTCACGCATCAGATTCCTTATGGAATTCAGCTCCTTTGCGGAATACGCCCTTTGTCCGAGCATATCTATGAGCTTCCGCCTCTCCATCGGTGACAGTTTCTTCCACGTGTGGTACAGGAGCAGGGTCGGCTTGCGTTCGCTCAGGTCGGAACCGACCGGTTTTCCAAGTTTTTCTTCGTTTCCGAAAATTCCGAGCCAGTCGTCTTTGAGCTGGAAGGCGACTCCGCATAGGGATGCGAATTCACCGATCTGTCCGACACGTTTATCGTTTGCGAACTTCGCAGTTCCAAGTCCGATCATCGCCCCGGTTTCGGCACAGTAGCGGAGAAGGGCGCCCGTCTTCAGGTTCAACATGTTTTCAATTATGCCCGGACTCAGTTTTTCCATTTTGACAAAAGGCATTTCAACGTCGAGCGCCTCTCCGCTGATGAGATCCCGGTTGACGAGCTCATGAAGTCGTCTGCTGAGATGTATCGTGAGTTCCGGTGAAACGCCGGATTGAACTGATTTTAAAAGCATGTTTGCAGCCCAGCCCTGCTGGATGTCACCTGCGAGCATCGCAAAATTCTTGCCGTAGGTCATGGCATCTGCAGGCTTCATCTTAAATCTTTTTCCTGCGACTTTCGCAGTCATGAAATGCGTAGAGGGTTTCCCTCTGCGCATTTCATCATTGTCGATTATGTCGTCGTGGACAAGTGTCCAGTTGTGGTAGATTTCAACGGCTGCCGCTGCGAACTTCGCGGATTCGGGCTTGCCTCCGAGAAGACCGCACGACCACATGAGAATGGCAGGACGGAGCCGTTTGCCTCCGCGTGAGGGATAATCTTTTACGGCTTCTCTCAGATATGACGGATTTATGCTTCCGGGGAAATCATCCTCCCGGATTATCCTGTCAATCTGTGCCGCGACTTTTTTGAGCTCTGAATGGAACATATGCTTAGTTTTAAGTGTTAAGTGTTAAGTGTTAAGTGTTAAGTGTTAAGTGTTAAGTGAAGCATTCACCGTTACGGGAAAAAATCCTTCTAGAAACTTGAAACTTGAAACTAGAAACCCGCTTTTGCCGAAATGTTTTTAATCCCATCGGCCCGTCCGGTGTTCATGTCATATGAAATTACAACTGCGTCGAGGCGGATGTCTTTTTCAACTACGGTGAGCTTTTGGGGCATTCCGCTTGTGAATTTTTTTATGACGCATTCGATATTGCGGCCCAGTACCGAGTTTGATGAGCCTGTCATGCCGACATCGGAAATGAACGCGGTTCCATTCGG
>CAMCYE010000186.1 GCA_945883805.1 Victivallis vadensis
TTTTGATTATGAAAATCATAAACGGCGAACACGTGTATGACATCGCCGGCACTGTCCCAAAACCGAAGAGAAAACCGAAATGGGCGTAGATGAAAATAAAATTCACTACCAGTATGGCGGGTGCAATTCTTATTCTGTCCGTGCTGGCGATCTACCGGCAGACGGTCTGGTTTGATTTCATCCTCTTCGACGACCAGCTCTATGTAACCGGCAACCCTCTCGTCAATCACGGTTTATCATGGACCTCATTCTGCGGAATATGGACTAATTTCACTGCGGCAAACTGGCATCCCCTGTGAACCTTGGATTTTTTTAGGTTCCTTCTCATTTTAAGTGGGTAAATTTCTCGAATATCCAATATCCAACACGGAATATCCAACCGATGAAGGGAAGAAAACACGAATTCATTCAACCCATTTTTGATCTAGCGCAAGGTTGGGCTTGTCCAGTCTGTCAAAAATAAATTCCGCTAGCCGGACTCTGTCAATCGGCTTCAAGCTGGTAACTTCAGATTTTATCGCGTGTGTAAGCACCGTCACACCTCCCTCATATAAGATTAAGAAAGATAATCTTGGGCAAGCGTTTATTAAGGATTGCAAAAAATTTGAAAATCTCTTTACAGTCCCAGACCTGGTTCGTCTTCATGATTTGATTTGGATTTCGGTATGAAAGGGGAAAATTTCTTATAGAGTTCATCGAGCTTGGCAAGATAGTACGTTATATTTTCATTTCTGGAAGCGGGTGCGTCTTTTAAGAGGCATGAGTTATCGACCACGGAAACATTTTTCTTCGTACCGGTCACATAAAATGATACCTGGTCGCCGTTGCGATAATCGCGTCCGGATTTTGTTGCAAGCTCGTAGGCTGCGCTGCGTTTTCCTCCGCCTTCCGCAATTCCACGTTTATACGAATCAAGGGAATCCTTGAGAGTCTCGGATTTTGCGAACTTCGCAAGCGGCCATTTTCTCTCCTCGATGGCCGTACGGAATTCGGATGTCATTTTTTCTATCGAGTCGAAATCCTCCTTCAGGAGATATTCGATAACCTTCTTCATGTATTCGCGCTGGAACGGTTCAAGTCCGCGCGACTTCAGAGCTGCGCCAGTCATTGATATTTCACCGTCCTTGGAGAGTACTGCATAATTTTTGCTCTTATAGCAGAACATCGAAGGATAAACGGAATCAAGTTCGACCTCGATGCCTTTCGGAAGTATCTTCTGAATCCTATCCCTCATCATATCGGGATCTTTCATGCCGGACGGAGGCTGGAAATAAATGCCGTCGGTGTCAATCTCAATTACGCCAGCCCTGCTGTCATTCAGGAACTTTACCATTGAATTGAGTATCTCCCTGCCGGTTCCGGTGACAGATTCCGCCATTGTGTAGTCGTTGAACGTACCCTGTGAAAAACCGAGATATCCATAGAATGAATTTATGAGAATTTTAAAAGTCGTCTGAAGCGAATGGAAATAATCTTTTTCCTCTTTTGTTTTCGAAGCCTTCTCCGCATCCTTCGCAGTCAACCTGAAATCACGCAGATTTGTAAGGAACAGCGGGAATATTTTCAAAACATCCCGACTCGGAAACCAGGATTCGGCTAGAATGACGGACGGATAAAGGGAGCGAATGTCGCAGTGCCAGACATTTTCGAAGACGCCTGACATGAAAGCCTCCGTCAAAGCTCCGGAAAAACTGCGGCTCGGCTCAGGCACCGGGATTGACTGTTCCTTTTCCAGATATGCGGCAACAAGCATCGAGTCAATCCTTGTCGCATTTCCGCGTACCGTGCAGTTCTGATATGAGCAGGGCACCAGCTGTGTCTGATAGAAATAACTTGGGGAGAGTATTTCTGCGATTGCGCGTGTCTCCCTCACATCGTCAAGAGCGTATTTTTTCAAAAGTTCGCGGTCTTTGTGGAACATCGAACAAATATCACCGCCTTCGATATAGGTTCTGTTTTTGGCGGCGACACCGAAATGTTTCGCAATTGATTTAAGGCCGTAGTCTTCCAGTTCACGATAGGTGATATCATAGAACTGCGCAAGGAAATATGTGTCGATGATATGGCGTCCATAAATGTCATATTTGGTATAGTTTATGGTACGTTCCGCGATGGATATCCGTGACGGGCGGCTACCAGCAGGACTGCCGTCGCGCCCTAGGTTGAGTTTCACTTTATGCCGTTTTGCGCGTGCCTGTATGAATGGGAGGTCAAAACGAAAAATATTATGTCCCTCAATTATGTCCGGATCACGCTCATTTACTGTTTCTACAAATTTTTCCAGGAGCTGCTTTTCGGAATACGGCTCTTCAAGTACGATGACCTTTTCCCAGCCGGTGTTGTCGCAGAAGCTTATCATCGCGATTTTATCGCCTTCCCGTTCCGGGTTCGGGAATTCGAAGCCATCCGTCAGGAGAGTCTCAATATCAAATTGAAGTCTGCGGGTGTCGCTGAAGGTCATGTTCCTGAAAAGCCTGAACTGTCCAGAAGTCAGAAGCTGTTGAGTGTCATCGTTGAAAAGCCTGAACGGCGCGGAAGGGGAAGTCGGATTGAAACCGGTGGATTTCTTCATGAACTTGACCGCGCTGTCATAGTCCGCAGAATTTGTGAATTTCGCAATATAGCCGAAAACAGCGTCACCGTTCAGTTTGACAATCTCAAAATCGAGATTTGATCCGCTGAGAACTGCCGGATTCGCCAGTAGCATAAACGGATGAAAAGGAATTTCCTTTTTTTCAAGGCTGTCACCGTGGCGTATGAAGATGACCGCCTTCCCGTGTTCACCCGGTTCCGCCGCGACAACATGGTCAAACTTTGAAGCGACAATATTTTCCAGATTGAATTTCATATAGAGTTATCCGCTCGATCCGAGAGATAGCTTTAATTTCTCACCCTCACTCCAATGTCAAAATCCCATTTGAGAGCCCTGTTCATTTTGGGTAACGGTGAATCCTGAGCTTCGCCTATTGCAACACCGTATTTCCAGTCGGACGGACATATTGCGATAAATCTTGCAAGCCCTCCTGATCCGCCTTGGAATTTAGAATATCCGATTATGACAAGAGCCCCTTTTTCAGGAACCTTATCTAGATTTGCAACAGCTTCTGCCTGGGCATATCCGTTATGCATCAGCCAAGACTCCCCTTCAAAATTCGAAGTCATATCGGTGTTCAGCGGTTCGTGTCCATGGAACAGAATCTTCCTTTCAAGATGAAGATATTTCAATGCTTCAAGCTTTATGCCCGGGAAACGGCTTTTCTTTGAAAACCCCGGTGATGACCATAGCTGTGACCAGTCTGAACGGACGAAAACAACAGATCCCGCCGGGATATTTCCATTTACCTTTTCCCATTCCAGTATATCTGCCAGAGTCAGGCTGTAAGCCTGGTTTTTGGCGACTTTTCCAACAATTGATATGATTACGAGCGGACGGACGGCGAATGTCGCAGGCAGCTCATCGATTGCAGGATATTCCGGATCCCAAAGAGCGGGGGCATCAATATGAGTTCCCATCTGGTCACACGACAAAATATACCGGCTGGCTTCAAACCCCTCTAGCTTGTAACTGTATGGATTGCCTGAAACGGGATTAATTGCCGGGGCGAAAAC
>CAMCYE010000187.1 GCA_945883805.1 Victivallis vadensis
GGCAGTACCAGGGCAAATCCCAACTCCTGTACTCTGGGCCAGATCCATGCAAAGGATGTCTGGTCGCCATTTCTCCATCCGCCCCCGTGAATGGCCAGGATGTATGGTTTCGGCGAAGACGGATCGCTTCCATACACGTGGATTAAACCGCGATCCCCGATTGCCGGATTGGTCTGGATGGCCCGGAAGTCCGGTGTGTCATTATTATTCAACAGGCTGCTCCTTAGTTTATTTCAGTTCTGCACTTTTATTTTCTTTAGATATTATTCTGACTACGGACCCCAGATACTAACCTGCAATCAAAGAGCACGTCAGCAGAGTGACGTGGCTACAACAAATCCGAGCTGTAGCCGCGTCACTCCGCTGACGCGTTCCTTTTCCGATGAATGCAATTCGGTATGTCTCATGACTTCTGACTCCTTTTGAGTTGCGGGCAACGCCCGCTTCAGTCATACCCCACATTTGACATGATCTCTTTAAACTTATCCAGGACTTTTCCGGGACCCATATATTTTTTGCCTTCATAGCAGTCTGCAATTACGTTTCCTTCCTTGTCCAGCAGAATAAGGGAAGGCAGTTCCTGTCCTGAGAATTTAGTAATTCCGCTCTTGGCTATCTCCTTGAAATCCACAATCGGAAAAGGTATTGACATGGCTTTAATCTGTTCCATCATTTCTTTTTCCGTCTTATCCAAGCTCACAAATATTATTTCAATGCTTGCGGTTTTCTTGTTTTCACCATAGAATTTTACCAGTTCAGGACTGAATTTCCTGCATTCCCCGGAAGTGTTTGAAGCGTAATAAATGAACGTGTACTCCTTGTCTGTGAATTTCATTTTTACGGCCTTGCCGGAACTGTCCAGAAGTGTTCCGAACGCTTTTTGCAAAAGTTCAAGGTTTGCATCATTCTTTGCGGCGTAAGCCGAGCCGATGATAAAAGCTGAAATAAAACAGACCGTCATAAATTTCATTTTCATTGTCTCCTCCTTTTATATTAAAAAAACACAGGCAGGATGCCTGTGCTACGTTTTTTTTAAGACAAGCTAAAGCTTGAACTCCAACTAATTCATTCAGTCGCCGGTCACCAGCTTTTAGCTGACAGTGTTTGCTGATATCTATTAACCTTGAGCTAAGAACTACGAGCTATGAGCTTTTGTACTCCGTTTCTCCGGCTCTCCGACTATGTCCGCCATAGCTTTTTAGCGACGGCGGATTCTCCGATTCATTTGATCCCTGCGGCATCGCGGAGCGCCTGTGACGGCGGACCCATATAGTCATTCAATTGCCTTCCGTCATGATACCATGGTGCGGCTCTTATCGCAAAGACATTCTCTTTTTTATAAAACTCATTGCGCTTTTCGCATAGTTCAATCGCCTTTTTGACTGCCACGGTATCTGCACCCTTGCTTTCCCTGACTTTCGCCATTGCATTCATTATTCCCACTTGCATCCTTGAAAAATCATAACCGGAACGAATAAAGGCGACACGCTGTGAGTATTTCTTTTCAGCGGCGGCGGCAGCTTTGGCTTCCGCTTTTTTCAGGCATTCTTCTGCTGAATTCAAAATATCATCGGTGTATATTTCACGACATATTACTATCAACTCTTTCGGGGCACCACTTGAAAGTTTTGCTTTGTCCACTATTTGATCGTGCGCTTTTTCCATGATGCTGAAATATTGTTCAATTTCACCGGAAGCGCTTCCAAAGGCCCTCTGATAATAATCTTTCAGTAAGGCATTGCCGTCCTGAAGGGGATCGTAGGCCAGCTGTGCAAACAAATAAAACACAGCACCCTGCGTTGACCAGCAAAGCGGAAGTGTGTCAACTTCAATTCCGACGCATTTATTTTCAGCGAGAAATTTGAAATCCTCAATTGTCTTATGCAATGGTACGGTCGGCAAACCCAGCCAGCCACCCGAGTAGTGAAAAAGATTCGGACGGAAAACCATCCTTGATGCATTGTCAGCCCATTTCTTCCACTCTGCTTTCTGCTTATTCCGGAATTCGTCATTTGCAAAAGGGAAATGCCCAACATAGGCGAGCACCACGTTTTTATCCAGTTTTCCGGATATAGGCGGACTCATGTAAGGGCCATATGCATAGGCGCCGACATATACGTCCCTGTCCGGGAAACGTTCTTTCAGTCCTTTGGCCAGGATGTTCCAGAACTTGACATACCTGTCAGTCAGCGAGACGCCTTTATATGCCCCTCCTTTTCCATAAAGTTGCCACTCGGCCCCGTTCGGATTATCCCATGCCTTGCATTCAGGGCAGATGCATTCCCCTATAGTCGAACCATCGTTTAAAGAAGCGCTGACCATGATTTTAGAAGGATCAGCTTTCAGTTCCTGTTCCGCATCATCAAGCCACTGCTTCTGCATTTTAGGGTTTGATACACATATTTTGACATTTTTTGCATCAGGAGAAGCATCGCGTGAACCGTCCGGCTGAAGTGCGAAATAATCCGGATGTTCCGCATGGTATTTGTCCCACCATTGGGTGAACGCATGTCCGCCATTAAAGCGGAATGAATACAATGTCACCCTCTGCATGCGGAACCACGCTTTCGCCTGCACTTCATATTCACCTCCATAGGTCCCTCGCCACAGTTTGCGTTGGACAATCTGAGGATGGAAACGGTATTCGAAGGAAGGAAGTCTTATAGTGTTTTTGCAGATTACATCCTCGCCCAGGGGGCCGGGCCAGAACCATCTGACATCAAGATATTTCTGCAGGAAAGTATAGACGGCATTAGCGGTTCCAAACTCAGTCTGCGTGGTCCCGGCCATTATGTCACGTCCTGCGATTACAAGATCCTGTCCGTTGCAGGCTATCAGTATTTCTTCAGGATTTTCAAACTTGAATTTCAAGTCCGGAAAAACTTTTTCAAGTTTAGGCTGGATGCCCACCCATATGGCGTGGGCAGGCGTGTTTGTCGAATCATTGAGTATGACATCCACTTCCGCTCCGCTTATCTTCTGGATGTAGGACGCCAGTTCCTTTACAGCCTGCATGGTTTCCTCCGTGGCGTTCTTGTCCACGGAAATGGGAAGCACACTCACATTTTTTTCAACCAGTGTGATCTCCGCAGTTTTTGATGCGTTCCGAGATACATCTTGAACGCGGGCCTGGCAAGACTGCAAACACGCACAGGCAGTTAAAATCATCACCGTCAGCAACATTTTTTTCATCTTGATGCTCCTTTTATATTTTTAAATAATTTATTTTGTGATATCTATGAGTTATGCATTAACAATCTTCTCAAGAAACCCATCAGGAATACGAGCCGCGTAGACTTGTGCGATCCCGGTTGCTATGGAATTGAAAATCACATGCTTGTTGTCAGGTGTCATGTATGAGTGAGCATGACTGTACTGGCAAGTGCCTTGACGGGTATGGGTGTCGCATAATGGAAGATAGCGGCCTGTTTCAACGTTCCCTATATGGATAACGCCGTCAACATGGTCGTCTCCTGTAAAAAAACGCCCGTCGTCGGAAACAGAGATATGATTGAACAGTATGCCTTTTGCCAG
>CAMCYE010000188.1 GCA_945883805.1 Victivallis vadensis
GCGAGAGGGTAATCTATTTCCTCCGGCACTGAAACACAGGCAAATTCTTTCACATTCCTGACATCTTCCCACACAGACATCTCCCTGGCATAGAACTGTCCTTCAGGCGCACCTGCAAGTATTGGAAGTCCGCTGCGCGGTATAAAACAGGCGGCGCGTTCGAATATGGGCCAGAAATTCGAGACGTAACGCAGGTTTTCCTTGCGATACTCGTCGCCGTAAACTAGCAAGGCATCCAGTTGTAATTTTCCAATAGCTTCCTGAATACGCACGATTCGTTTTGAAAATTCTTCTTTTGGGATACTAATCACAAACACCTCCTTGTTATCCAACCGATACGCCGTAAAGCTCCATCGGCATTTCTGTTTTGCTGTCAAGTCGAGCTTCTATTTTTGCGCCTCTCTTAATAAATCCAGCCGACTTAACTGCGGCCAGTTTATCACTATCACCTGAATATATCCAGATCTCCAGTTGCTCTATTTCCAACGCTTGTGCCTTTATGACAAGCCCTTTAAGCAATGCGGGTATCTCCGTGAAATATGAAGGTATTACAAACAGGTCGAAATCCGCTGATTTTTTTCCTGTAATTGCCTCGTTAATAATCAAGGCGGCGCAGCCGACAACTCTTTTACTGTCGTTTTCCATCACCAATGCGCCCCCTCGTTTTTTTTCCTCTAATTCCATTATGTTAACCGCCTCAACCTCATACGCGCATTTTCTGTCCTCCTTCCAGACGCCTCTGGGATAATCACGCACAAGCCAGGGATGGATAAGAATGCTGTAAAGCGATTCTAAGCGCGGCAAATCGCCCCAGTGGACATCGCGCACAGATGCTTTCCCATTATAAGCATAATATTCACGCTCAAAGTCTAGGGTTGCTTTCGTTATATAGCGCATAATCATGGGTGTGCCGAGATCATGAAAACCGTATTTCCGGTAAATATGGTGGGCAATTGGATTACGTGTAGCCAAATGCAGTGCAATTCCTCCTCTCTTTTCAAACTCACTTAAAGTAATCTGGAGAAGAACGGTGCTTATCCCTTTTCCCCTATGTTCAGGTTGCGTATGAACAAAACCAAAAGTGCCGACATCCCCGATATTCCTGGGAGCAATATAGCCCATCCAGGCCACTATCTTCCCATTCAACTCCCCAAACAGATATAGGTCACTCGTATATGCAAGCATCTTGCCCGAAAGAGAATTGGTAACATAGGCGCCAAACCCTTGCGATCCTCTTTGCCAGGCTTCATCTATTTTAGAAAGATAACTGCCCGCTGGCGGATCCACCTTGACAACGGTAAGGTCACCATCCCGAAGTTTGACCTTGTTGACAACCTCGTGCATTTTTTACCTTAATATCAGTTTGTCAATCCGCATGCTATCGGCGACAGAAGCCAATTCATCCGCAATTCGGCCATGTACGACTATCAGGTGATGTGCAACACCTTTTTTCAGGACTTGCCGGATGTAATCTTCCACCGGTGTTTCAACTTTGATCATCGCATGGATTTCATCGCAGGGCAGACAGGGGAATTTGATTGCTTCGCCTTCGGAAATCAGCATCTGCCAGCTTTCTCCGACATTCAGGAAATGTCCCATGGTCACAGGCCCCGGCTTCATGATCATCTCATAGTTAAGCCCGCTGCCTTTGAAACCCCACTCTTCCGGCGACCGTGTCAGGGTCACATTTTTGTCGTTACCGGCCAATTCCGGTGAAGCTATACCGTGGCCAAGGAGGAAAAGCGCATTATGGGTGCGGTCAAACTGACCCCATTCCGCCTGAAAAGGAATATTGCCGGTGAAATCATGCATAAGCTGCATCATCACCAAGCCGCCAATGTCGCCTTCACAGGCAACCATGAAACGTTCTTCTTCAAGCATCATGGATGCGCCCATGCGTGCCGGTGCACCGGTCATTTTTTCGATATAATGCTGACCCAAGAAACAGAGTCCGTCAAGATTGAACTTTTCCTTGAGTTTTTTCATCGCCAGTCCGATCCGGCAGGAACGCTTCACGTCATCGAGCTCTATTTTTCTGTTGCGGAAACGCCGGAAAAGTTTTTCCGATACACTCTCCAATTCACGGGAATCTATTTTATTCCAGAGTTCGATAAGATGCTCGGCCTGGATCGTCATGACTTCCGGTCCGAGAAAGCCTTTTACTTTTGCAGTGTCGAACTCAAGATCATACATTCCCCTGAACACATGCCCGACCAGGCCATATGTGCATTTTTTAAGTTTCCTGACTGCAATATGAGCCTGAACAATGCAACGTATTTCCTTGTAAATCGCCGGTTCAACAATTTCGCCGGAAACCAGATCATAGTCCCGTTTCATCTTCCGAAATGAGCCGGTGAGCTGGGAAATCCCTATAAGCGCACTGTTGCGCATGGTCGCCATATAATCGTCATGTGGACAAACGTCATGTCCGGTCTGGGAGTTCACCAGGATTACCTTTGCCCCGGTTCCGGCGCGGTTCAGGGCATGAATCGTAATAAAGTCAGGAATGTATGTGCCCTCGAAAACAATGATGATTTCAACCCCGGCGGCGGCAAATTCCGCGCCTGCGACTTCCGCACGGTCAAGGGTGTCAACCATCCCGGGATAAATTATTTTCACTGTGTCAAGGGATTTCACCAGCCTCTTGAAAACACCGTCCAAATCTTTTCTGACGATCTCCTGAAGCTGCGGATACATCCGCCAATATTCAAAATAGCCTAGCCCGAGCAATCCCACTTTCAGGATTCCCGCATCATTGCTCTTATTTAAAACATCTCCGAAAGCACCAGATTCGGCGGCATCGAAAGAAGTGATTTTTATTGACTTGCTCATGACTTTCTCCCTTAAACTATTATTTTGAACAGCCTTGAATGCGGGGAAGTGAAAACCCCATGAACACCCAATATCCAACACTCAATTTCCAATTTTCATCGATAATTCAAAATCAAATAGATTCCAAATTTCCGACTGATAACTGACGACCGGTTACTGATAACTGATTATCGCACCCCAATCCTTTCCAAACCTGTTTGCTCTTTTCTAGAAAACATCTCGGGCAGGTTGCCCAAGTTAAGCCCGCAAGGGCTGTTCTTTCGTTTTCTTGTTCCGCAACGCGGATTAATATTATAGCATGGGGTTGCCCGAAAGGGCTACCCTATGAAATGTCATTGTAATCAAGAGTATTCGCTGAAAGCGATACATAAAATCAATTCCGATGGTTTATTCATCGCTTTCAGCGAAAATTATTTTTTTGTTTTTTCTTCATAGGGTAGCTTCGCAACCCTATGCTATGTTATTCATCGCCTTTGGCGAATAGTTGAATGTTCGAAGTTCA
>CAMCYE010000189.1 GCA_945883805.1 Victivallis vadensis
ATTTATCAATCAGCCATTTACCGCGGGACATGACCTGCTTGTTGTCTACCAGGATATCCGGAAACCGGAGAATGCAGTCTATATGCACCTGAACATCGTTGGTTCCCCCCATGCTCGCATTGTTTCCAAAAGCGAAGTGAACTGTTCCCACGACTTTTTCGTCGCCCAGCAGGTTGCCGGTCATTTCAAGATGCGGATTGGTGCCGATCCCGAACTCCGCAATCTTCAATGCCGCGGGACCCGCTTTTTCGAGAGTTTCCCTCAGGATCTGGGCACGTTCGCCTTCAAAACTTTTTATGGAACCATTTTCAATCACGAGTTTTGCAGGGGGGGAATTCTCATCCCATGGCTGTCCGCCGATTGTGCCGTCAACAACAACGGTCCCCAGTCCGGTTCCAGGATTGGGGGCGAGATATACTTCGCCGGCTGGAAGATTACCGCCAAATCCGGCTTCAAAGAAACATCCGGAATCATTGAAAACCGGATAGTTTCCGATAAGGAAAGTCATATCGGTTCCGGCTCCGGTGACAACACGGACTTTATGTTTCCCGTTAAGGACGTTCATCCACGACTGGCCCACAATTTCGAGTTTATTCGGGTCTGATTTCAACCCTTTCTCAAATACGACGGAATTTATTCCCGGAAGGGTTGCTACTCTCGCACCCGTTTTTCTCGCATTGATGGCCGCCTTCGTGTGTGTCAGGGAATATTTGGTCGGGGCTACGACAACCGGATATTTTTTCATCAGCTGGGCCGTTTTATCGTCGGGTTCCTTTGCATGGCCGCCTGTAGCTTCGATTTCGTGAAGCGTTATTTTCAGGCTGAGTTCCTTCGCCGCCAGGGCAAATGCCGCAGCGATATCCCTCGTTGTGCTGTCAAAGATGAGAAGCACTTTTTCCTTCTGTTTGACCTCAAGGTATTCTTCAAGAGCCCGCACAGCCGAAAACTTCAAACTTGCCATGTTTTCATTAAGCATTTTATACCCCTGCTTTTTTGTTCCCTGTTTTTATCTTGAGATCCGGAGGGGAGATTGTGACCCTTGTCCCAGGTTCTACACTTTCTGTCAGCCATACGTTTCCGCCTATCAGCGAACCTTTTCCTATGATTATGTTTCCCAGTATGGTGGCTCCGGAATAGATTGTCACGTCATCCTCGATTGTGGGGTGGCGTTTCGCCCCCTTGATTATTTTTCCGCAGGCGTCCTTTGGGAAACTCAGGGCGCCAAGGGTTACGCCCTGATATATTTTCACGTTGTCCCCGATTACTGATGTTTCACCGATCACTACGCCGGTACCATGATCTATGAATATGCTTTTCCCGAGTTTTGCGCCCGGATGAATGTCTATCCCGGTCATCCTGTGCGCATATTCCCCCATCATCCTCGGTATGAGTGGAACGTTTTTCAAATAAAGTTCATGCGCGATCCTCTGGATGGTTATCGCCTTTATTCCAGGATAGCTCAGGACTATCTCGTCCAAGTTTCTTGCGGCCGGATCCCCTTCCAGCGCGGCAATGACGTCGAGCTTCATGGTTTCCCGTATTTCAGACAGTTTGTCAAGAAGATGTTTTGTCGCCCCTTCAGCCATTTCCGGAATGTTGCAGTCCTTGCAGTCGTTCATTTCGCAATTGTACCTGAACGAACGCGCAATCTGGTCCGTAAGCTGGACATACACCTTGGTGATGGTCACTCCCACATTGTAATGGACACTCCTCAAATTGAGGGCTGTGCGTCCCGAATAACCCGGAAAAATGACTTCATTCAGGTCCTGCACGATCTGGAGTATCTCGGACTCGCTCGGAAGGTTGAAACCCTCAATATGGTTTATTCCGCGCTTGTCCTCGTATGTCGAACAGATGTTTTTCACGATACCGTCAAGATATGAAGAATCGGTGTTCGGCACAAAATTATCGTTCGGGCACTGTTTCATAAATTATTTTCCTTATGTCATTCAATGTTCTGGATCTGCTCCCGGATTTTCTCGAGCTCGGTCTTGAATTCGACGATGAGCGGGGTTATTTCGCTCTGGAGGGCCTTGTTGCCGACGGTCGTTATTTCCCTCTGGAGTTCCTGAGTGAGGAAATCAAGGGATCTTCCGCACGGCTCAGACTTGTTCATGAATTCACGGAACTGTTTGAAATGGCTTTTGAGCCTTGTGATTTCCTCTGTCACGTCACTTTTATCGGAAAAGATGACGAGTTCGCGCAGGAGGCGCTCATCGCCTGAGTCAATCTGAAGCCCGCTTTCATTGAGTCGTTTTAAAAGCTGTTCCTTCTGGAGTTCCGGTATCTTCTCAGCCATCGGCCTCACTTTAACGACTATGGATTCAAGGAATGATATCCTGTTTTCAATGTCCGCCTTAAGCGATTCCCCTTCCCGCATCCTCATCTCAATAAGCTTGTCAAGCGCGGCATTGACGGATAAGATGAGATCCTCCTCGCTTTTCATGAATTCCGAACTCTCCAAGTCGTCTTCGATCACACCGGGAAGCCTTATTATGTCGGAAATCCCCATTACGCCCGGGATGTCGTGCCTCTCCTGCATATTCCTTATTTTTTTCAGGTATACATGGGCGAGCGCCTCATTTATTTTCACGGAATCTTTCAGGAAGGATTCTTCGGCCTTTATGTTGATCCGGATTGTTATGAACCCCCTGGAAAGCCTTTTTGCCGCTATCTGCCTTACAAAGGGTTCGAGCTGAAGCGCTTCCTTGGGAAGGGAAACCCGGAGTTCGAGATTCTTCTTGTTCACGGAAAAAACCTCAACCGAAAAAGTGACCCCGGAATTGCATCTGTGCTCGCTGAAACCGTAACCGGTCATGCTGTTCATTTTGCTTTGCCCTCTTCCTTGATTAAATCCTCTGTTTCCCAGTCGGCTCCCGATCTGATCAGAAGCCTGATGGGATACCAGTCGTCAAGACTTCTTTCGCTGACACCGGCAACCACGATATATGTGTTTGCCTGATCGGGATTGGCCCAGACGACACATGTCTGCATAACGTCTTTTTTTGAACCGGATTCAGTAATCTCCCTGGAAAGAATCAGTTTCTGCATGAGCCGCGGCGGACTATATTTCACACAATGCCTGGCTTTTTCAGAAAGGTCTGGCATCTTTTCCAAAACATACACACGCGCTTTTTTCACAGCCTTGGACTGATAGTATGCCAAAGACGAGCAGCCACATACGGCTGCAATCAGAAAAATATTCAGTATTTTGACAATTTTCATTATACAGGTTTTTCCAGCTATTGTTATATTTTAAAGATCTGTTCCCATAGTATAGTCCGGAATACCTGAATTTTAAAGG
>CAMCYE010000190.1 GCA_945883805.1 Victivallis vadensis
TACCATGCCCTTACCTTTGATAATCTGGGCGGCCATAGCGCTGGCCATACTGTTAATCTCAGGCGGGACGAGCAACGCCATAATGCAGCTCCCCGAGGCCACGGTAAAGCCGGTAGCCCAGTATTCAGGCGGCGCGATAGGATACGCCATTGCGCTCGGAGTGATAATACTGGCGAGCGTATATGCACTGAAAATATGGAGGAAGTAATGAAAGTATTGACGGTTATTGTTCTGGGCGCTGTGATCTGCCTGTTCCTGGCATCATGCGGACCTGATCCCGCCAAATGCTATAAGGACGGGTATAAACAGGGTGCAGGCGACATGATCAGGAAGATGGAGAAAAGTGCGGAGAAACTGCGCAGCGGCATGAGGGACGCCCTCTACCCGCAACTCATATTAATGAGTAATGCCGCAGTGTTTATTACGCTAGTTGGGGCGGAGATTGCAGAACAGGCCCGCAGGGACATATGCGATTCACTGAAGTGGGGGAAACAGGAGCAATTGGTTGCTGCCTGGACTGCCTACATAATCGCGGGAATTGCGACGGTATCGTATTCGCTGGCGATGTTCGGTTTTTGTGATTCAGTCCCGGTATTCATCCTGCTGGGCGGGGCGTTTATTTCTTTCATCCGGGTGATAAGGGGGATCGGGCAAGGGGATATTACACTGAGGAAATCGGGACTGGGCAAGATGAAGACATTGTTCTTCCTGTGCCTGGTGGTGATCATGGTGTATCACCTGCTGTCCGGGGGAATTGGTAATATCAGAGTGGGCTGAGGCCCCATTTTTTTAGGAGTAAGGCAAAAGGATAATAGGTTTCGTATGTTGGATCACTGCCAAACATACCAGTGTCAGAGGGCATCGTCTTCATCGTCCTCAGGGATTTCATATTCAGGGGCGACATTTAAAAACCGGAGTGTGTTTTTTGCAATACGGCTGAAAGATGGAGCGGCAACTAGTCCGCCGTAATGAACTGGCTGCGGATTGTCGGCGGTGACAAGCAGGACAAAGGCGGGGTTGTCGGCTGGGACAAAACCTACGAATGAAGCAAACCCTTGACTGTCTGAATATACTCCGTTGATGAGTTTTTGGGCGGTTCCAGTCTTGCCGGCGACTTCATAGCCCTTAACTGCGGCTTTTTCAGCGGTTCCACCTTTTTTAGTTACCAGCTTCAACATGTCCACTATTTTCTTATGGGTGTCCCTGTTTTTGAAGATATTTCCCGGTCTGGAAATTATCTCCCTTCTTATTTCTTCTCCGGTTGCAGGATTTTTCTGGCGGTCAATCAGGCGCAGTTCGATAAGTTTACCGCCGTTTGCCAGGGCGCAATATGCCCTTGTCATCTGAAGAGGCGTCACTGTAAAACCCTGTCCGATCGGATATCTGGATATTGTAAGTCCGTCCCATTTGTCCGGGGTTCTCATCCTGCCTACGGCCTCAGGGTTCAATGGAATTCCAGTTTTTTGTCCAAACCCGAAATCCAACATGGTTTTATAAACATTCGCCTTCCCCATCATCACCCCGATTTTAGCTGTGCCTACGTTGCTGGATTTCTGGATGATTTCAGTGACACTGATGATTTTATGTCCGTGTCCGCCGGCTTCCCCTAGGACTTTTCCGTAGAAAAGCCAGTGTCCGTTCTCGCAGTCGATCATAGTGCTTGGAGTCACAAACCCCATGTCTAGAGCCGCCGCGACAATTGTTGATTTCATTATGGAGCCGGGGTCGAAAGTGTCTTCAGTGATTCTGTTCCTCCAGGATTTAGGATCCATGTTTGTCCTGTCGTTGGGGTCAAAGGAAGGCCGTTGTGCCATTGCCATGATGTTTCCTGTGTATGGATCGACCATTACGGCATAGGCGGCATCGGGATTGAATTTTTCCATGAGCTTGTCAAGTTCATCTTCGACGATCATCTGAATGGGTTCCGATATGGTGAGGAATACGTTGTTCCCGTCCTGGACCGCCTTTATCTTGTCCTCCTCCCCGGTAAACCGACCGCCTTTCCTTCCATGTGCAACGGTTGAAACCGTTTTGGTGGGGGACATGTTTATGTTGACGGCATTTTCTATGCCTCCTTGTGGGACAACTGTGTTGCCGTTGACATTTATAAACCCGAGAATGTTTGCGAGAAGTTTGCTTTTGGGATAGAACCTCTTTGTCTTATCTTCAAATATCAGACCCTTGAATTTCCGGGTTTTCACTTCTTTCTTGATTTTTTCAGCAGTTTCAAGATCAACGTATTTTTTGATTACGACATATCTGATTATCCTGTCCGAACCTTCAGCTGTCTTGGTTGAAAGACGCCTGTATATGTCATCGAAGTTAAGGTTAAGTTCTTTTGAGAAGTAATCGGCAATCTGCATGCATTTTGTCTTATCGCCTACGGCTTCAGGATCGGCGGCAATGTTCACACATGGTTTGTTCCCGACCAGGAGGTTGCCCTTCATGTCATAGATTTCACCGCGTTTGCCTTCCTTTTTAATGGTTGAGGTATAGGTTTTCTTCGCTGCGGCAAAAAGTTTCTCATGACTTTCAATCTGGATATGGTACATCCGGAGAATGAGTCCAATCAGGGCAAACAGGAAAAATACGGAAACAAAAATTATTCTGGCAATAAAATATTTACGGCTCATTTTTTCCTCTTATTCAGGAAAGCAATTGAATAAAACATGTCGCCCCTCCGGTTCATATGATATCTTCAACTGACTTATACGAACTGAAGGCTGCAATCTTACACTGACTCCGAAATTCCTTTTAAATTAAAATAATTATCTAATGCGTGTAAGATCGAACAGGAGCTATCGTATAAGTTGTAACGGAACATGGAGGCTGACAATGTCGTTCTCAACTAAAAAGAGCCTGCTATCAAGGATAAGGGTGGGCAGTGAAATAGGCTGGCACGAATTCTACCGCACCTATTTCCCACTGATAATGCTCAGGGGTGGCGATTTCAATCTTTCTGGTATTGAAAAGGATGAGCTCGTACAGGAAGTGCTCATAGTCATCTTCAGAAACAGCCGGATATTCCTTTACGATCCGCAAAAGGGCAGGTTCAGGGACTTTCTCAAAAGGATAATAGACAATAAGGCGAAGGA
>CAMCYE010000191.1 GCA_945883805.1 Victivallis vadensis
GTATGAACGGTTCCAGTTTCGTCAACTTGGACGCTCTGGGATTCCCCGATTTTCACCTGATTCCGTTCTGAGGATGGGAGATGCATTACGGCCAACAGCCGGTTGTCGTCGATTATCTGGATCAATGACTGTCCTACTTTGACAAATTCATGTTCCTGCAACAGCTTTTTGACAAGTCGTCCGGCAAACGGGGCGGCAATATGGCAGGAATTCAAATCCTGTTCGGCGAGTTTCAAATTCGCATCCTGGAACATCTGCTTGGAATTTGCGATATCAACTTCAAGCTCGCATCTTTCGACGTCCTGCAAGCCTTGCAGTCCGCGTCTGTGGAGGTCTTTTGTCCGAGAGAGGTTTTTTTCGGCAAATGCAACCCCGGCCCTGGACTCAATGCAGGCTGATTTTGCCTTTATAAGCCGTTCCTTGAAAGTATCGTCATTCAAATCAATCAGAGTGTCGCCATCCTTAAACCTTTCGCCCTCTTTGAATTTATGTGAACGGACTGCGGTTTCAACCATTGAGGAGAGAATCGCCTCGCGGAACGGGAAAAGCACTATTTTTACCGCAGTCCCGTCGGCCGCAGCCTCAACGGCACGGGAATTAAGGCCCGAGAAAAAAAATACGCCCATTGCGACCGATAAAACCAGTATTTTCACAGTATTGTGGAAATGCATTTCAAGACCCTTGTTTTTGGTTCGTTCTCATTTTAAGCTGGTAAACTCACTAAATATAAAATAATTGAATATTGGATATTCAATAAGAAAGAACCTGTATTTTTAAAATCCGCATACCATATAGGCGTTTATATGTTTTAGCAAAACCGCTATTTGCATTTGCGGGAAAAGATAATATGTTTGGGAGTGTTTTGTAAAGCGTCACAGGCATACTGCCAGCGCGTTTCCTATGGTAATCTAACGAAAGGTGGAATTTTATGGAAGACCAGAAAGAGAAAGAGATTTTTGCGGACGGTATTGGGCAGATTCACTTTGTCGGCGGAATGGTCCGTTTCGATTTCATCACATTGCAGCCTGATCCAAAAGGCAAGGCCGAACCCACGCCTGTATATAACGAAAGAATCATCATGCCTCCACAAGGCTTCCTCAACGCCTTTAATTCCATGCAGCAGCTTATTGACAAGCTTCTTGAAGCCGGCGTTCTCAAACGTAACGAAAACACCGAAATCAAGACAGACAAAAAAGACAAGAAATAATTCACAGTCATCCCACAGGATGACGGATGGATGGATTGTTGGATGACCTGCCTTCGCCAAGAGGCTACGGCGCGACAAGATGGATGGTTGGGTTTGAATTCAAAGAGAATCTAAAAGAAACATCTTGTATGTAAAAACTGAAAAAGGCATTTTGCATTTTTTACGGGTTTTGTTTATTCTTATGTCTTTGATACGCAACCATCCATTAATCCATTCATCCACGGGACGGTAATGAAATTGAAATTTAGATTTCATCAAGTTTTTTTAATTGCGGTTACTGTAATCCTTTTCACCAGTTGCAGCAGCGAAAACGCATATCGCCGCGAACGCGTGGAAAAGGCTGAAAAACACTTCGAAAACATTGCCGGACGGATAATGGAAAAAGGCAAAGTTTTCCAGTTGCCCGAATGTATTGAGCTGGCACTTAAGAACAATCTGGATCTGCAGGTCAGCGAACTGAAGGAAAAGATCGCCAACGAACGCGTTACTGCAGAAATCCTCGGCATGCTGCCGGATCTGACAATTACCAACGACTACAAGGCCCGCAACAACATCCCCGGTTCATCAAGTAAAAGCTTAGTGACCGGCGGTGCGACTTATGGATTCAGTCAAAGCCAGGATCAGGATGAAAACACCTTCAAAGTCGAACTGCTTTTCAGCGCACTGGATTTCGGCCTGGCCTACCTCAATGTCGTCCAGGCCCAGGATCGCACACTCATTGAAAAACAGCAGACCCAGAGGGTGGCACAGAACCTGAGGCTGGATGTCGCCAAAGCGTATTTCAGGGTGGCGACAATTCAGGGCGCCATCGAAACTACGGAAAAACTCCTCGAAGAATGCCGGAATATCAATGTCACTTTCATGGAGCTGGCAAAAACCAAGGATGTCTCGCTCCTGAGGCTTCTGGATGAACATAAGAATTTCATCCGCATGCAGCAGAGGCTGATGGACTACCGCCGCAGTTATCTGAATTCCTGCATTGAGCTGAGAACACTGATGGGGTTCTCCCCCTTCGGTGAAATCCATGTGGACTCTTCGTCGCTCGCGAAACTCTCGGAGATCAACCTGCCCGAAATAGATCTTCTGGAGAAAATATCGCTCACCGAACGTCCGGAGCTCTTCAACCTTGATATTCAGGCGAATATAACCCTGAATGAATCGAGGAAGGTTATTCTAATGATGTTCCCGAACGTGCAGATGGTCGGGGATTTCAATAATTCCAGCAATTCCTTCCTTCTTCATACCTCTTGGTGGGAAATCGGCGTCAGGGCGGCTTATAACATACTGAAACTGCCTCAGCATATCGCCAGATACATATCTCTGAACGGGGAAATGAACGAAATAGAGATGCAGACGCTTTCCATGACAATCGGGGTGATGGCGCAGGTCAGGATCGCATACGCCGAGATGCAGGAGGCCAAAGAGCGTTATGAACTGGATGAAAAAGTTTATCAGATTTATTATCAGCATCTGGAATACGCACTCGGAAGTTTCGATGTCGGAGGCGCACTGTCCCGACTCGAGATCGACCGCATGAAAATGGAAACTGCGGAAACTCAGATTCAGAGGACACAGTCTCTCGGATTTTATTATGTCTCGTATTTCCGCCTTATGAATGCGGTGGGGCTCAGTTCCATGGACACGGACACTGTCAAGAAATTAAAGGAGAAGATCGAGAAGGCCGAATCTGCCGATATGAGCCCGGCTGAAGAGAAAAAAGAACAGCTTGAAATAAATGATCTCAAAAAAGATGTGGAAACGGAAAAGGCGCAGGACAAGAAAGACTTCTCCGAGCCGCTCGGATTGCAGCCGCTGGAATCCAAGTGAATGTCCAATTCAGTGAACGGTAAGGAAAGCTCATAGTTCGTAG
>CAMCYE010000192.1 GCA_945883805.1 Victivallis vadensis
CTTTCCCTTTTATGCTTCTTAAGGATTTCCTGGAGACGGCGCTGGATTTCAACGCTCATGCTGAACGGGGATTTGACCTTTCCCCTGCCCTGGCAGTATGGACAGGCGTCGTAAACGGCATCGCTGAGACTTTCATGCTCGCGCTGGCGCGTCATCTCCATCAGTCCGAATTTGCTTATGGGAAGAAGGCTCGTCTTGGCGCTATCATCTGCGACAAGGCCTTTCATCTGCTTGAATACGGCATCCCTATCCCTTGCATAATCCATATCGATGAAATCAATTACGACAAGACCGCCGATATTGCGCAGCCTGACCTGCCTTGCCACCTCGTCTGCAGCTTCCATATTTGTCCTGAGAATTGTTTCCGGCTGTGCTTTGCCGCGACTGCTTCCAGTATTGACATCTATTGATATGAGCGCCTCTGTCTCGTCTATGCAGATATAGCCTCCGGAAGGAAGACCTATCTGGCGCTGAAATATCTCATAAATCTGTTTTTCTATGCCATAACTTTCGAACAAGGGCGTGGGTTTTTTGTACAAACTCACTTTTTCCACCATCTGACTACCCGCAATTTTTGTAAGAAAGTCCTTTATGTAGTTGTATGCGTTCTCGTCGTCAACAACTATCTCGTCTATCTCCTCGGTAAGGAAATCCCGGAGCGTCCTCAGTATAAGGTTCGGTTCCTCATAGACGATACAGGGGGCTTTTGGATTCTTCTGGACCTCCTCGACACGCTGCCAGAGTTCAATCAGCATGTCCAGATCACGCTTGAAGAAAATATCTTTCCTGTCTTCGCCTATTGTCCTGCATATGCAGCCCATGCCGTCCGGTATTTCCAGATCGTTCATGATTTTACGCAACCTGTCGCGCTCACGCTGATCCTCGATTTTCTTCGAAAGACCGATATGGTCGGAGAAAGGGAGGAGCACCAGGTAACGTCCGGGAATTGAAATATTCGTGCTCACACGGGGTCCCTTGGTTCCGATGGGGCCTTTTGTGACTTGGACAAGGATTTCGGAACCTGGGGCGAAAAGCTTTGGAATGTCCTCTACCCTGATCCTGCTGTTTCTGCGTTTCTTTTCAAGTTCGGCGAAACGCCTGGTGAATGCGCCGCCCGACTGGTTTTTCTTCCCGTGACGGCCATGATTGTCGCTTTTGATTTTTTCAATCATGTCGTAAGTGGCAGGAAGCATATCCTTATAGTGAAGGAATGCATTCTTGTCGCTCCCGATATCGACAAAAGCAGCTTGGAGCGAATTCTCCAGATGCGTGATTTTTCCAAGGAAAACAGATCCGGTAAGATGCTCCTCGCCCTTACGTTCGATCTGGTACTCCTCAAGCTTGCCCTTATTTACGAGCGCAACCCTGGTCTCCAGTTTTTCACAGTTGATTACTAGTACTTTCGCCTTTTTTGCAGGCCTGAACAATTTCGTTATAAAATTCATGGTAATTCCATTTTTTTGTCCGCCTGAGGCGGACAGTTTTCCAATTTTTATTTTTGACTTGAGATTTGGAAATCGGGTTTTGCGATTTGCATCATGCGCTTTATGACACAAGCGTCAATTATTAAGACAGCCTGAAGGCTGGACTCCAAAATTTGGAGTTCAAACTTTAGTTTGCGCTTTCTGAAGCTATGCAATGTTTCCCTCATTTCCCTCTCCGAGAATCATCCCTTTCAATCCATGACAGCCCTGGACAAATTCAACCCCTGACATTTCCCTTTTTCCTTCAGGGACAAGCTTCTTCAGGGAAATAGCCCCAGTGCCGCATGCGACTGCAAAATCATTCCTATCGGCCTCCAAAACCTGTCCGGGACTGCCACAAATGTCAAGGCAGACCAGTTCAGTCACCGATATTCTCGTTTTTCTGCCGGAATGCGGAATTGTGAAGAATATTCCGGGCCAGGGATGGTAGGCCCTCAACATTCTTTCAATTTTCCACGCCGGCTCCGACCAGCGGATTCCCCCATGCTCCTTCTTGATCTTTCCCGCATGGGTCGCCTTTGAATCATCCTGTGGCCGGGCGCTGAGTTCACCTGATGCAATTTTCAGGATAACATCCTCCACATGCTGTGAGCCAAGCACTCCGAGCGAATTCTCCAGCCCGTCAGCTTTCTGTCCAGGTGGAATCTCATATTCACATACATGATAAACCGGTCCCGTATCAAGCCCCTTATCCATCTGCATGAAGCTCACGCCGGTGGTCCGGTCGCCATTCAATATCGCCGCCTGAAGAGGGGAGGCGCCTCTGTAAGCCGGCAGTATGGAGGCATGGAGGTTGATGCAGCCGAGACGTGGGAGTGACAGTATTTCCTGTTTCAGGATCTGCCCGAAGGATAAGACAAAAACAATGTCGGGCGAAATTCCCCTGAGAAGCCCTGTAAATTCGGGGGAGTTGACCGAATCAGGCTTGTCCACCCTGAGAGACTGTGTTGCACACCACTCGCCTACGGGAGTCGGCCTGACATGCCTGTTCCTCCCAGCGGGTCTGTCCTTCTGGGTACCGATTCCGGCAAGCGAAACCTTCTGTGAAACTGCAAGAGTCGAAAGCAGCGGAACAGCTATTCTGCCAGAACCAAGAAAATAGATTTTAATTTTGTCACGATTCATCAATCCCATAACTTAATCCCAAAAAAGAAAAAGAACATGCAGGAATTATTAAAACTTGGGAATTATAATATGTCCGGGAAAAGTTTTAAGTTGCAAGTTTTAAGTTTTAAGAAGGGAATTTGCCCTTTCCGGAAAGAATCTCTTGCTTAAAACTTAAAACCTAAAACTTAAAACTAATCTAGGGGATGAAATCAATGCAAACAGAAGTGGCTCTTTCCCTCGGCGGCAACACCGGGGATGTACCTTCAGCATTCCGCAGAGCCCTGAAAAAACTCCAGGACGGCGGCCTTTGCGAAATTCGCATTTCATCGCTATACCGCACAGCACCAGTAGGTTGCGAAAAAGGAACACCGGATTTCATAAATGCTGCTGTCACTGGAAAGTGGAACGGCTCACCCGACTCCCTCCACAACCTCTGCCTGAAAATTGAAGTTGAGGAAGGCCGACCGGC